>MGUO01000073.1:0-5791 GCA_001800015.1 Elusimicrobia bacterium RIFCSPHIGHO2_02_FULL_57_9 | reverse complement strand
TCCCCCATCTTCATCGCGTCACCGGCAGCACCGGTCGCCAACAGGTCTCGTCACTCAGCGCTCTCAGCCGACTCGCTTCGCCAAGACGTATCTCTCTCTCCACGGAATCATGTCCCGCTCCAGACGACAAGGGCTGGAAATCGTTATTCCCACAATCCTCTTAATTTTCCGGCCAACTCCTTTCTGCCAAAATCATATCGTGGATAAAAAAGCCCTCCTCAAGGGATTCGAAGAACACTTAAAACAACGGGGCGTCGTGCGCAGAAAACCCTGCCACTCGGAGGCGGACCGATTCTTCCGATGGCTCTATTCCAAACACGTCTCCCTCTACAAAGCGACGCCCGGCGTCGTCCATGGACTTCAAACCCATCTTTGATAGTTGCCGGAAGGTCTCCGATGAGGATTTGGCAATAGGGGGTCTTTTACCACCACATCCGGCCCGCTCTCGGGGGGGCTCAGGCCGGCTGAGCCAGCGGCGGGACCTTGAGGCCGAGCTCTTCCCAAAGGCGTCCGAAGAGGAGCGCCGGCCCCCAGACGCGGTCGCTGTCGACCTGGAGCGTTCCGGCGGCCTCGGCGCGAAGGAGCTTGACGGTGGGGCAGTGCTCGACGAGCTGGGTAACGACGCGCTCGAGGTCGCCGTGCTTGGTCAGTTCGTCAAGGCAACCAAGACTGCCGATGATGCGCTGGCGGTGATTGCCGTTCTCGCGGACATTCTCGACGATGTGCAGGTATTGGTAGGTGCGGCCATTCTGGCGCAGGGTTTTGAGCCGGACAAACATTGCACCCACATTCTAAGGAACTTGGCGGGTGGTGTCGAGGGTTTTGTCGGAGACGCCGGGCTGCGGGAATCGGGCCATTATTAGTCGTAGAAATGCTGGATTTATGGGATGGCAGGGTCAGCGGAGCCCCGGCGGACAGGAGGGAGGCGCGTTGACTATCCGCCATAGTATTGCACCATATATTTAGGCTCGGAAGGAAGGCTCCCCGTCGGAGAGCGGCCTCAAAATACGCCCGAAACGCCACGCAACTATCGAAGATGGGTCTGAGCGTAGCAGTTCTCCATGCTGGTGGTCAATGTATAATTATTCTAATTAATTCAGTTAAAGCATTATTATAATATAAATGCTCTTTTTAGATCATTATTATGGTATTGACTTTTAATGAATGGCAATGTATTATTGTTCTAAATAAGATAGTTATCTTCTATTTAGCTTTTAACTGATCTAAAGAGACACTTTATGAATGAGGTTTCGACCCCCGAAGAACTGGCCCAGACGATCGGAGAGAACATCCGCTCGCTGCGGCTTCAGAAAAATCTCACTCAGCAGGCCTTGGCCACACAGGCCGGAGTGAGCTTATCGGCGCTGCGCCACCTTGAATCGGGACAAGGGGCGAACTTGGGAACGCTCATTCGCGTCGTCCGCGCCTTGGACAAGCAGGAATGGCTCCAGACTCTAGCGCCGCGAATCACGATCAATCCGCTGCACATGACGCCATCGCTTGCCGCGCGCCAGCGCGCGCGCGCGCGCCGAAACAAGGGGGCGCATGGCCAAGAAGCCTAAGAAGCCAGCAGTCGAGCGCTACCGCACCGTCCGACGGATCGAGGTTTATGTATGGGACCAGTTCGTTGGAGCCGTGGCTCTCGACCCGGCCCTGGGTTATTACGTCTTCGCTTACGATAAGGAGTTCGGGCGAAGCGGAATACAACTCGCCCCATTGCACATGCCCGCGGATGACTCCGAAAAGCTTTACGTATTCGCCGACCTTCCGGAAGCGACTTACCAGCGATTGCCCGCGATGCTCGCCGACGCGCTGCCGGACGAGTTCGGGAACGCGCTCATCGATAAATACTTGGCGGAGAAAGGTTTGCCAAAATCGCGCATCAGCGCTCTTGATCGCTTGGCTTACATGGGCAAGCGCGCCATGGGAACTTTCGAGTTTAAGCCCGCTCGCGGACCGCAGACGAAGATACCCAACGCGCTCGAAATGGGCCAACTCGTGGCGATGGCCCGGAAGGTGGTCACCGGGAATCTCGAGGGCGATTCTGCGGCGGAAGCGGCCCTCAGGAGCATCATCGAAGTTGGAACCTCGGCAAACGGGGCTCGCGCGAAGGCCGTCATCGGATGGAACAGAAAGACTTCCGAAATTCGCTCAGGACAGTTCGATCTGCTGCCCGGCTTCGAGCATTGGCTCCTGAAGTTCGACGGAATGGGGAAAGACCGCGAGTTGGGACTGTCGCAGGATTTTGGGCGCGTCGAGTATGCCTACTACCTTATGGCAAAGCAGTCGGGCATTGATATCCCGGAATCAAGGCTTCTCATGGAGAACGACCGGGCGCACTTCATGACACGGCGTTTTGATCGCGAGGATGACGGGACCAAGCATCATCTTCAGAGCCTTTGCGCGATAGATCATCTCGATTTCAAGAAGAAGTCCGCCAACAGTTATGAGCAGCTCTTCATGGCGATGCGACAACTGAAGCTCGGCCGCTCGGCCGAGGTCGAGGCGTTCCGCCGAATGGCGCTCAACGTCATGGGGCGCAACTGCGATGATCACACCAAGAACTTTTCATTTCTCCTTCGCAAAGGCGGCTCGTGGGAATTCTCCCCTGCTTACGACATCACGTTCGCTCATAATCCGGAAAGCGAGTGGACGAACCAGCACCTAATGTCGGTAAACGGGAAATTCGGAGAGATCACGTGGGATGATTGCCTGGCGCTGGCCAATCGTTTCGGGATTGGCGAAGCGCCATCCATCCTCAAACAAGTCCGACAGACGGTTGAAGAATGGCCGGTCTTCGCAAAGAAAGCCGGAGTCCAACCAAGCGAGATAAGGCGCATCCGCGCGCAACTCCGGCTTATCTAGATGGCCGCTAATCCCCAGGGGCAGCCTCACATCTTACTCACGGGCGCAGGCTTTGCCAACGCCGTGAACGCCTGTCTGACGATGCAGATATGGGAGCACGCGTTTAATCAGCTAGAGGTAACCGGCGACGAAGTTCTGCGAAAGGAAATGCTGAACAACGGCCAAGGAGATCACGCCAACCCTCATACGAGCCTATCCAGATGACATGCGCGGCCGCAAGCTGCCTCAGCACGAGGTATTGATTCCCCAGAGTCCTAATTTCTCATAGGCCATTTATCAGGCCGCTTTTAGGTCTTTCGGCCCACACGAGCATGCCCTGTTTTCCTTTACACTACTGCAAATGGCCGGTGGAGGCTAAATTCATGAGTTGGATACAATGGACTGTTAAACAGTGGCTTGCTGGGGTTGCTATTTTAGCCCTGGTCTGGACTGTTCCGGGGCTGGGTGTTTATGGGGCTTCCATCGCTCAGAGGCGTGGAATGAACCGGGGCCTCACGCCGTCAAAAATACGAATGAACAAGCCCCCTGCCGATCGCAGGCAGGCGGCCAGGCAAGTCCCCATCAAGGCGGTGAATCAGGGCGCAATTCTTTTAGGCCGTGATCTTCTTGTGGATGAGACAGCGGCCTCCTTCGGTTTCCAGGCGGAGGCGGAGGAACAGTCTCTTACAGCGGAGGTCGCGCAGGCAGGTGAAGGCTTTGATAACTCTCAACCTGCATCCAAAGAGTTTGTGCAGCGGATTCCAGGATACGAGCCTGGACCAATAGGGTTTGCCGGCTCCTCGGCGGCGCCGGTGGATCGGGTTCAGTTCAGGGGCTTATGGGGTCGTGCAAGGGATCGGGTGGTTGGCAATGTGGAAGGGATCAAACGGGAAGGCAAAAACCCACGTCTTGAGGAAACTACCTATACGATTGAACGTGTGGAGGGAAGAACCACTCACCGCATACAAATCCTGGAACAGTCATGGCCCAAATATCCCGGCGAGCCTATTGCCCGCAGGTTTGTGACATTTGAAAGAGACAATCCCGGGGGAAATAGCGCGTTCCAAGCCGACGAAGATGGAAATTACTCCGGCAAGGATGGAGAAGGCTTCTTGGAGGAGTTTGCATGGTGGGAGGGGAATCTTGAAAACATGGCCTGGCAGGGATCGGTGGGGATGATCCAAGATGCCCTTTCGGAATTTGCTAGGGAGGCTCCCAGCAAGCGCTCCTTGATGGAGGATACGGCTCCGCGTCTCTTTGAGAATATGCGCCAGGCTTGGCCTCATCATATTTGGATCGTGGATCTCTTTGAGCAACTGCTGCAGGCGCTGGCTAAAAAGCACCAACAGGACTCGGCATTTCTATCGGCGGTTAGAAACGATGAACTGGGGACAAAGAAACTGGCCTTTGCGCGCCAGGACCAGGCTTGGTTTCGTAAAGAGGTTCAAAAGAGGATAGATCCCGAAACGTTTTACGCTTTTTGGAACCGCGTGGTAGAACGTGTAGTAAAAAAGGTGGAGGGCCGTATTGAGCACCGGGGCAATAAGCGTAGCGGTCATACGATTTATGCCATTGAACGGGTGACAGGTGGAACGATCCATCGCATACGCGTTCATTATGACCATAGGGATGTGTCCCGCTTTCCTTCCTTCCAATGGTGGGTGGTTTTTGAGCAAGATAACATTTCCATCGAGGTGGATGATGCAGGGCATTTGCGGCAAGAGGATCGGAATAGCCCCAAGAAAGTGGATTTCTTGCTCTCTGAGTACAAATGGTGGCAGAAGAATTTGGAGCAGCCGCCAACGCTAAGAGGCAAAATCTTCTAGGGCGTCTTTGCGGGAATTAAAGTTTTAACCAAGCCGGCGCTGACGGCTCCTGCAAGAGTGCCGTCAAATTCCACCCCGCAGGCTGAGGCAGCCACGCGGCGCACCCAGCCGTCACACCCCAGGAGACTTTCATCAGGCTGTTAACCGCAGCCTGCCGGGCATGGCCTAGAGAAATGCCATGGCTCTTCGAATCTTGGAACAATGTTCCCGGCATGTCCGGGGTTGGAATGGAATTTATTGCTAACCCGGTTATTGGCGCTCTGCCGTGTTCGTCGAAATAACCAGGCGTTACCAGCATTGAAAAAGGTTTTTCTTCGCGCGCTTAACGGACCCGGGCACGACTTCACCGCTAAAGGTTCTCTCCAAATGACGGTAGCCCCTATACCTATAATTTTCCAGAAAGATCATGACGCAATATAGCAGCTATTGATACCCTATCGGGTATAATATGGCTACGGCAGATTGAAGAGTTGCTCGGCAAAAACGTATAATTCAACTATGCTTGAAATCAAAACAACAGCCTTTAAACCAAGCGAATTCATCCCCAAGAAGCATACCGGCGAGGGGGCGGATCTGTCGCCCGAGCTGTCTTGGTCGGGGGCTCCAAAGGAAACAAGGAGCTTCGCCTTGATCATGGAAGATCCGGACGCCCCTCCCGGACTTTGGATTCATTGGCTCCTGTATGACGTTCCCCAAGACGTTCATAAATTGAGCGAAGGGCTGCCCAAAACCGAATCATTGGCCAACGGCGGCAAACAAGGACTCTGCTGGGGCGTCGATAAATTCGAGCGCGTGGGCTATTTCGGCCCCTATCCCCCGCCCGGCTCGCCCCACAGGTATTTTTTCAAGCTCTATGCTCTCGACAAAGTTTTGGGGCTTGCGCCGAAGGCCGCCAAGAAACAGCTTGAGGCGGCGATGGCCGGCCATATTCTCGCGCAGGCCGAAGCGGTCGGAATCTATAAGCGCTGAGCCGCTAAGGCGCCGCGTACGTCCGATCTACAACTGGAATCCATGAAAGAATTTCCAGATAATATCCGCCTCTGCATCGAAACCCTCGAAGCCCTTGTTAAAGATCGCGGGCTTTTGGCCCAAGTGCCTGAGAATGTGCGCATCGCCCTGCT
>MGUO01000072.1 GCA_001800015.1 Elusimicrobia bacterium RIFCSPHIGHO2_02_FULL_57_9 | reverse complement strand
CGGAATCCTATTACGGCAAAGAAAACGTCCGTTTTAACCCTGTTTTCGAGGCCATGACCCGGATTTTTCAAAGCCGGCGCGCTCGCGTGCTCAATAAACATGTGGCGCGGGGACCGGTTCTCGACGTGGGCTGCGGCCGGGGGTTTCTGCTTAACTACCTGCGTCAAGCCGGCTATGCGCCCCAGGGCGTTGAGTTTTCAGGCACCGCGGCCTGGCATGCCCGCAATAGGCTCAAGCTTGATGTGATCACCAAGGATTTCCTTTCCGCGCGCTTCGACACGAAATTCAACGCGATCATTTTCTGGCATGCCCTGGAGCATTTTCCCTCTCCCGAGAAAACCGTGGCGCAGGCGGCCGAGTGGCTCAAGCCCGGAGGGCTGTTGGCGGTAGCCGTGCCTAATTTGGAAAGCCTGCAAGCCCGTTTTTTCGGCCGTTATTGGTTTCATCTGGATATCCCGCGACACTATTTCCACTTCGGGAGAAAATCGCTGGATTATTTGCTGGCCCGCCATAAATTCCGCGTCGTGCAATGCGATCATTTCTGCTTCGAGCAAAATCCCTATGGCTGGCTGCAAAGCTTTTACAATATCCTGGGTTTTGAGAATAATCTGCTTTATTCTCTGCTCAAACACAGCAGCGCCCGGGCCCATAAAATCCGCAAATATCTCTTTCAGACCGCGGCCATTATCGCGCTGCTGCCGCTTTTGCTTCCTTTAAGCCTGGTACTGACCCTGCTTGAGGCGGCGCTGCGCCGGGGCGGAACCATCGAAGTTTACGCGATAAAAGAATGACGCCGAGCCGTCGCGCCTGGCTGCTGGCCTCTGTCGCGCTGGTCTCGCTCTTATCGCATCTCAAGGGGATTTCCTCGCCGCCGCTGGATTATCACTATCACCGCCAAACCAACACGGCGGCCATCGCCCGCAACTACCAGCGCCACGGGCTCGATTTTTTAAACCCCCGGATAGACTGGCAAGGGCCGTATCAAGGGCGCTGCGCCACGGAATTCCCGCTTTACATGTGGCTCACCGGTTTGTTTTGGCCCATTCTCGGCTGGGGCGCCTTGTGGGGGCGCCTTCTTTCCGCGCTCTTTTCAGCGCTGACCGCGATTTATTTGTTTTTATTCCTGGAAAAAAGAACTTCTCAAGAAGCCGCCTTCTATTCCAGCGTTCTTTTTTCATTTATTCCCCTGGAAATATACTTCGGCCGCACCATCCAGCCGGAAGCCCTGGCCCTTCTAGGCACGACCGCTTCGCTCTATCACTGGGACAACTGGCTGGCCGCGCCGCGGCGCCGGGGGCATTGGGGCTTGGCCGTGCTTTTTGCCTTTCTGGCCATTTCACACAAGCTGCCCTACGCCTATGTCCTGCTGCCCCTGGCGGCTTTAGCCTGGCTGCGCCTAGGCAAGAAAGCCCTGCGCGACGTCCGCGTCGGACTGGCTGCGCTTTTGGCGGCCGCGGGCGTGCTGGGCTGGTACCGCTACGCCGGCACCGGGACTTTCGTGGTGCCCACGCGGGCCGATGAATTCTGGAGGGTGTTGGATTACAAGGGGCTGCTTTTTTATATTCAGTTCCAGTTTCTTTCCCGCTTCCCGGAACTGGCCGCGACCTACGGCGGTCTCATTCTCTGGCTTATCGGCGC
The DNA here is from genome assembly GCA_001800015.1 of Elusimicrobia bacterium RIFCSPHIGHO2_02_FULL_57_9. Lineage (GTDB taxonomy): Bacteria > Elusimicrobiota > Elusimicrobia > UBA1565 > UBA9628 > O2-02-FULL-57-9. The sequence goes on along the minus strand of MGUO01000072.1, from coordinate 7,433 downwards.
CAGGGAGCTGATTTTCAAACGCAGGGACCTATTCCTGCCGATTTGGCTCGCGGCCGTAAGCATTTCTCTCGTCATCGGCGGGGGCTACGCTTTTTTCCACGAATACACCTCGCTGCCTTTGGCCCCGGTCAACGCCGCTTTCATGGGTTACGGATTATTCCTGCTGAAAGAAAAAGTCGAGAAGCGGCGCGTCAAGAAACGGCCCTGGGCCTGGGCCGCCCTGGCCCTGCTTGTCGCCTCAATTCCCGTTCACTCGGCTCTGAGAATCAAGCATTGGTACAAGATCAACTATCCATTTTTAGCCCAAGCCGCTCAGGCCGCGGCCTCGGTCAGCGCGCCCGAAGATCTCTTCATCTGCAATCAGCGCGCGGCCTCGACTTTTTTGTTTTTTCTAGACCGCAAAGGCTGGTCGTGGGATTTGGCCGAGGCCGGCGAAAAGTCCCTGGACCAAGTCGAAGAAAAAATAAAGGCGGGAGCCAAATTTTTCATGACGGAAAAGTCCGATTCGTTCAAGAACAAGGACGGCGTTTTCGCCCGCTATTTTTACTCCCGCCACAAAGCGGTCTATGATCGGGATGGGATGCTGATTTTCAAACTGCGGCCTCAAACCATCGTTTCTAAAACGCCGGGATAATTACTGACGACCTGCCCCCCTGGAAAAAAGTTACTCTCAAATTCGGCTTGATGTTGATATCCTTCGCGCCCAATAAACACGGCATCTCCGACGAACATGGGCCCAGAGACCCATTTGCGCCGAATCAAATGGCCTATAACCCTGACCCCGAAGGCCCTATGGAATCGATAAACGGTTATCGCGAAGGGTGAGCCCGGGGATGTCGATAAAAAACGGCATTTCGGGGTTAGGCTCCAGGGGAACGTCGAATTTCCGCCATGAGCCCAGAAGAAAAAGAGGGATGCGGGTAATGCCCAGATGCGCCTCCTCCACTCTCAAACGCAGGACTTTCGGGGACTGCAGAATCTCAACCGAAGCCTTGGCCGCCAGGGACAGATGCTTAAACGAGGCTTCGATGTTCAAAAACTTGTTCATCTCGATTTTATCCACGCGCAGACCCTGGGCCCGGTTTTCCAGAAATGTCTTTAAAGCGCCGCTCGTGATGGACGCGGTTTTGACGCGCAATCTGCTCATTTTCAAAAAACGCACGTCGTCCCATTCATCCCATTTCTTGGCCGAGCGATCCCCGGCCGGAACCAAAGCCAGGTTTTCAATCTCCACGGCCAGACGCTCGACCTCCAGGCCGCGCAACTCTATGGAAGCGGCCTGGGCCGTGACCAAGGGATAGTCCGAGGCCGTCGCGTCCCAGGCCCCCAGGTTGACCTTGAATTTCTTGGCCCCGAACGGATCGACGCCGTAATAATCCAACCGCAAGCCCTTGCTTTTAAACGGCGGCGCGGAAAGTTTTCTCTGCTGGTAAAGAACGGCTTGCGAGTTATCCGGCAAAGGCCAGCGCCCGACTTCTCGATAAGCCTTAGAAAACCAGTCCGACGGATCTTGAATCCGTTGCGCGGCTTCGGGCAGCCCGGAGATGGCGTATTCAGGCCCCAAGGACCCGGTTTTCAAAACCAGGAATTGCGAAAATTCGCAGAGCCGGCGGTTGACGCCCCTGATGCGGACATTGGGCAAATCCAAATATTTCCTCAACCAGGTGAAGTTCGGTCCGTTGAAATAGGGAGTATTGGCGACCAAGGTCAGATTAGCGACCGGAACATCCGGAGCATTGAGCTGCTGGGCCCGCCGCAGTATGTCCGCGATGCGCCAATCTTGCCGAGCCGGCAGAGACGTGGGAAATAAAAAGAAAGGTTTTAACGGCATGGACACCCGGATCGGCGACACCCAGCCCAACAGGCTGTTGGCTCCGAGAAAAATCTGAACCGCCGCCAGAGCCAAGACCAAGGGACCGGGCCAAGCCCGGCAAACGGCGATGGCCAAGCCGGCCAACCCGGGAAGGAAAAACCGCATCTGGCGGTTGGGGACGATGGCCCAGAAAATATACGTCGAGAGCACCCAAGCCAGGATAATCCAACCGTCGTCTTCTCCTTCGCGGTCCAGCGGCAAGAACAGGCCCAGCCAGCCCAATATCCAGAAAAACGGCCCCACGCTCTCCAAGGATTCCAGAAAATAGGTCAAAAAAGCGCCCCCCTTCCAAAAGGAAACGCCCATATCCGCGGAAGCTTCCACAAGACGCGGCGCCATAACAGGCATATGCGCCAAATACCAAGGGGCGAAGCCGGCCAGGGCCACGCCCGCGGCAGCCAGAATTTTAGTCTGGCATCCCTCATCCGACAAATTTTTAAGAGCCAGATAATACGCGGGGATCATATAGCTGAAAAAACTCCATTTAAGCATCATGCCCGCGGCGAAAAGGGCGCCAAAAACCAAGGAAGGAAGCCAGCGGCTGAATCGCTCGCAACGAATAAGCGCCAAATAGGCCGCCGCGGCCACGGCCGCGACCGGCAAATCGATGAGCTGGGTGGTCAACATCTGCTGGATGACCGGGGACGCGCAGAAAGCAATAGTAGCGGCCAGCGCCGAAAACCCCGGCCTGAAATCGTAGGCAATGGCAAACAGAGAGAGGCTGAGAAGCGCTAGATAAAACCAATTAAGCCAAAGCGCGGCCGCGGCCGGATCAGCGCTGGAATAAGCGGGTAAAAGTCCCAAATGATAAAGCGGCGGAAACGGCGGCATTCCCGGCTTGGGCGCTAGATGAAATACCTCGGACCAACGCCCGGCCTTCAACGCCCGGGCATAATCCAGGGCGATTTCCATATGAATGGACTGGTCCCAGGAAGGCGGCCTGGTTTCCGAACGAATGTAAACATTGAGCAGCACCGCTTGGAAGGCCAAAAAAAGGGCTAAACCGGCCAAACAAAGGCCTAAAACGACGCGCTGACGCCCCATGAGCCCATAAGTATACCATCTCTGAAAGCCTTTTATTTTTGTACAATCCCTCGGTTATGATCGCTGCGATCCTCATAGGCGGCAAGGGTACTCGTCTGCATCCGTTCACTCAAGAGACCCCAAAACCGCTATTGCCGGTACTCAACAAGCCGTGTTTGCTCTATCAACTCGAAATCCTAAAGGCGCACGGCATCCGCGATGTGGTTTTATGCGCCGCTTCTTCCGGCGAGCCCCTCACGCGCCAGCTCGGTTTCGGCCGCAAGCTCGGGCTGCGCCTGCGCTTAATCCGGGAGAAAACGCCGTTGGGAACCGCCGGCGCGCTGAAAAATGCCGAGCCCTTGTTGGCAAGCCGCGGCCCCGCGCTTGTCCTAAACGGCGACATCCTTCAGGATTTAAATATCACGGCTTTCCTTAAATTCCACCGGCGCAACCGCGCGCAGGCCACCCTCGCCCTGACCCGCGTCAAAGATGCACGGCCCTACGGCTTGGTTAAGATCGATGCCGCGGGACAAGTGCGGCAGTTCCTGGAAAAGCCTTCCTTGAGTCAAATCACCAAGGCAGCCGCCGTCAACGCCGGCGCCTATCTTTTTGAGCCTTCGGTGTTCAAGCTTATCCCCGCCGCTGTTGCCTGCTCCCTGGAGCGATCGACTCTTCCTCAACTGCTGGAAAACCGCAGCCGCGTGTTTGGATATCTCTCGGCGGGCTATTGGATCGACATAGGAACGCCGGAAAGCTATTTGCAGGCGCACCTGGAAATGATGGAGCGGCAAAAACGGCCCCTTTTAATCGGACGCGGCTGCGTGATCGGCGACTGCGTGCGCTTTTCGGGCCATGTCTGCGTTGGGCCCCGCTGCCGCATCGGCAAGGGCGCCGAACTGGACAATTGCGTGGTTTTGGCGGACACCACTATCGATGAGGGGGCGCGGCTTGAGCGCTGCGTGGTCAACAGCGAACACTGCGTCGGACCCCTGTGAAAAATGGCGTCAAAACAGTTCAAAAGCCCTGGGGCCGCGAAATCTGGTATGCGCATTCTCCCGAATACGTCGGAAAAATAATCATCATCAACAAAGGCCACCGCTTAAGCCGCCAGTATCATGCCGTCAAGCATGAAACCGTCTATGCCTTGAAAGGCGATTACTTCCTTGAACTCGACGGCAAAAAGAAAATCCAGCCGCAGGGCTCGGCCGTCGTCATTGCGCCTAAAAGCGTGCATCGCTTCGAAGCGCGCTATGGGCGCGTGACCTTGCTTGAAGTTTCGACCGGCGCCGTGAAAGATATAATCCGCCTGGAAGACGACTACGGAAGGACATAAACAATGGAACCAAAAATCATCGACATTAAATTCGGCACCGACGGCTGGCGGGGGATCATGGCCCGCGACTTTACTTTTGAAAACGTCAGAAGGGTGGCCCAAGCCATCGCCGACTACATCAAAGGCGAAGTGGACAAATCGCCTCAAAAGAGGAAAAACCATGTGGCCGGGCCCGTGGTCATCGGCTATGACCGGCGCTTTGAGTCCGACTCTTTCGCCAGGGAAATCGCCAAGGTCATGCGGGGCAACAGGCTTAATCCCCTGGTTCTGGCCGAAGCGCTGCCCACGCCGGCCGTCAGCTTTTTGACGCGACGCTTCAAGGGCCTGGGCGTCGTGGTGACGGCCAGCCATAACCCGCCCAGCTACAACGGCATCAAGATCAAATGCGACGGGCGCGCCGTCATGGAAGGGGTGACCGCCGCGGTGGAATCTTTCATCGACAAGAACATCCCGGCCCGCAACAACGACTTCAAGGAAAAATCGTGCCGGGATATGTATCTGCAGTATCTGAAATCAAAAGTAAACACCGCCAAAATACGCTCCAAGCTCAAACGCCCCGTGGTCATGGACTATCTTTACGGCGCGGCCAGCGGACTTCTGGAGGATCTGGTGCCCTCCAAGCATATAAGCTCCCTTCATGGCGAGCGCGATCCCCTCTTCGGCGGCCTCAACCCGGAACCGATAGAATCCAATCTCAAGGCGCTGATGAGCTCGGTCGTCAAGCAGAAAGCTCTGATCGGCATCGCTTTGGACGGCGACGCCGACCGTATCGGCATCGTGGATGATCTGGGCCGCTATTACACCCCTTGCCAGGTATTCCCGATGCTTATCGATTATCTGATTGAAAAAAAGAAAATCAAAGGCAAGATTGTTCAATCCGTTTCCATGGGCTATCTCTCGGCGCGCATCGCCAAGGCCTATAACCTGCCCTTTGAAGAACTGCCGGTGGGCTTTAAGCATGTGGCCGAACAGCTGGCCTCGGGGGCAGCGGCCATCGGGGGCGAGGAATCCGGGGGCTATGCTTGGAAGGGCAATCTCCCCGAGCGCGACGGCTTGCTGACCGCGCTGCTCTTCCTGGAGATGTGCACCTCCCTGGGGAAAACCCCTGCCCAGTTATGGAAAGGAATCGAGGCTAAGTACGGCAAGTCGCATTTCAAGCGCCTTGACTTTAAGATGAACAAGCCGGTGGCTGATAAAGCCGTTTTCACCGCCAAGCTGACCAAGAAATTGCCCAAGAAAATATTGGGCTCGGAAATCCGGGGCGCCATTCCTATCGACGGGCTTAAAGTGATTCTGGCCGAGGACCACTGGCTGCTGATCCGGCCTTCGGGTACCGAGCCCTTGCTGCGCGTCTACGCCGAATCGGATTCTCCCGCCCGCACCGACCAGCTTATCGAACTGGCAAAGAAATGGGTCGGCCCAAATCTTGCGTAATTCCCTCTCCCCTTGAGGGGAGAGGGGCAGGGTGTAGGGGGGGGATGTTGAATTCATTTGCCGCCGGAGGCGGCAAATGAAAGCGATGGTTTTAGCCGCGGGCGCGGGCACGCGCCTAAGGCCCCTGACCTACCAGACCCCCAAGCCTATGCTGCCCGTGGTCAACAGGCCGGTGCTCCATCATGTTCTGGACAATCTGCTGCGCCATGGGGTCAAGGATGTCATGGTCAACCTCTACGCCCATGCCGACCAGGTGCGGGGCTATTGCGGCGACGGCTCGCGTTGGAGTCTGCGCGTGCGCTATTCCCACGAGCCCAAGCTTCTGGGCACGGCCGGGGCCATCAAAAAGACCGGCGATTTTTTCTCCGACGGCCCTTTTCTGGTCATGTCCGGCGACGGCCTTTCGGATATCGATCTCTCCGAGATGCTGCGCTTCCATAAAAAGCATAAATCCTTCGCGACCATGGCGGTCAAGGCCGTGGACTGCCGCTTTGACTACGGCGTAACCCTCACCGATAATTCCGGGCGCATCAAAGGCTTCCTGGAGAAACCCAGTTGGGGCGACATATTCTCGAATAAGGTCAACACCGGCATTTATTTGCTGGAGCCGGAATTGCTGCGCCTCATCCCGAAAAATCAGATTTATGATTTCGGCCACCAGCTCTGGCCCAAGCTGCTTAAGCTGCGCAAGCCGATTTTTGCTTATGAAACAAAGGCTTATTGGTGCGACGTGGGCAATCTCTCCGAATACCGCAAATGCCAGGTGGACAGCCTCGATGGAAAGGTGCGCATCAATATCCCCGGAGCCCAAATTCGTCAGGGCGTCTGGGTCGAAAAAGGCGCCAGCATTTCGCCTAAAGCCGTTCTACGGGCCCCTTGCCTCATCGGCAAAGGCTGCCGTATAGAGGCGGGAGCCAAGATCGGGCCTTATACGGTGATCGGGGACCGCTCGCGAATCGCTTCTCAGGCGGAACTTAAAAATTGTATACTTTTCGACAACGTGACCGTAGGCGGCAACGTTGAGCTGTCCAACTGCATACTGGGAGCCAACGGAAGCGTCAAGGAAAACATCGCCGTTTACGAAGCGGCCGTCTTAAACATGCGTCAATAGCCTCGGAGGAATCATGCAACGCCACGGAAAACACTTTTTCACTTCAGAATCGGTCACGGAAGGACATCCCGACAAAGTCTCCGACCAAATCTCGGACGGCGTGCTGGATGCGGTGCTCGCCGAGGATCCTCTGGGACGGGTAGCCTGCGAAACCTTCGTCACCCGCGGCATGGTGATCGTGGGCGGCGAGATCACCACCAAGACCTTCGTCGATGTCGACAGGCTGGCCCGCGAGATCATCCGCGAAATCGGCTACGACCACCCCCGCTACGGTTTTGACGCCTCGGCTTGCGCGGTTCTTAACGCCATCGGCCGGCAGTCCCCCGACATCGCCCAGGGCGTGGACAGCGGCGGCGCCGGCGACCAGGGCATGATGTTCGGCTATGCCTGCCGCGAGACACCGGAGCTGATGCCGCTTCCTATCATGTTGGCCCACAAGCTGGTTCTTAAGCTCGCCGAGACGCGCAAAAACAAGACTTTGGACTATTTGGGACCGGACGGCAAATCCCAGGTCACCGTGGAATATCTGGACGGCCGGCCTTTGCGCGTGGACACCGTAGTGCTTTCCACCCAGCATACCGAGGAAATCCTGGACCGCAGCGGACGCCAAATCACCGAAAAATCCCGGGAAGAGATCATCGAGACGGTGATTCGCCCCG
>MGUO01000071.1 GCA_001800015.1 Elusimicrobia bacterium RIFCSPHIGHO2_02_FULL_57_9 | reverse complement strand
CCGGATCGCGGGCCGCCCATTTTAAAGAGGTCAAATCATGAAGAGGATCCGGATTTAAAAAAATTCCCAGGTCCAGGCAAACCACCGGAATTCCCCGGCGCACGGCCTCCAGCCCCATGGTCGAAGAAGCATAGAGCACGACATCGGCTTGAGAAAAAGCCATATCCACAGGTCCGCGATCCTCGTTAAAGCGCAAGCGCACGGGGCCGCTTATTTTCAAACCCCAGGACAAGGGGATGACGGGATGAGGCCGGAGGGTGATTGTAGGCTGATCCGGCGACGCCGGGAAAGTTTGATCCAAGAGGCGCAGAACCCCGGCGCTTTCCTCCGGGCTGGTGGCCAGCGCGACCAAGAGGCGCAGCGGCCTCCCGTTGCCGGCTTCCCGGCTCAATTGGCAGGAGCGCGTCACGGGCCTCTGGCGCAAGCCGCAGCCGGCGCGCAGCAGAGAGGGTAAAAATCCGCCGCGTTCGATCATGAAATCGCGCGTGACCTCGCCCATGGTGACGACCGCATCGGGCAAGGGCAGGATCGCGGCCTCGTTTTTACCCAGCATGAAATTAAGATGCGCGGGGGTGAGCGTTGCGTGCTGATAGCCCACCAGACGGGTTTGCGGCGAAAGCGAGCGGAAGGCCAGCACCAGCATTCTTTCCCGCGACAAGTTTTCGAAGGGATAATACAGCGTTTTAACCTTGAGCTCGCGCAGAAGAGCTTGGGCGCAGGCTTGATACCATAAATCCGAGAAAAAACGGCTTTCCCGGCAATTGCGGCGCATGTCTTCCTTGATGAGGAAGCTCACATCCAGGCCTTTTAGGCGATCGGTCAGTCGCAGGGGGAATTCATTCCAACGCCGGTAGAGCGAGTTCAAAAAACAATCCCAGAGATCGCGCCAGGATAGAAAATAGTCCATGGGAATGACCGGGACCTGGCAGCGGCTGCGCGTCAAACGCAGAAGAGGGGTGGAAAACGGGCCGATAATCGAGCCGAAGATCAGGGGCTCGGCCTTGCGCTCTTCCATCCGTGACGGCAAGTCGCCGAAAAAAATGTCGCGATAACCGCCGGAAGGGTCGAAAGATTGCTGGTTGATCAGGGTCGCGAAAACGCAGTACTCCCGCTTTGGGTCGGGATTGAATCGGCAGCGGCTGCGCGCCTGCAGCCAATGCCAGAGAGAGCGCAAAAAACCCACGACAGGCCCCAGAGGCGTTAAGGCATTCACCGTGCTCTTAAGTCCCCAGCGCCGTCGTGCAGGCTGCTCGAAGCCGATGCCTTTTTCATGGGCCCAAAGCCGGACTTGGCCGGCCAGCACATCATCGGTTGAGACCACGCATAGGGTTTCGCCGTTTAAGGCTTCGGCCTCGGCGACGATCAAGCTCAGATAAAAACAGCGCTCGGGCAATCTTGAGGAAAGCGGGCTTTTGCCCGTGAAGCTGTAGGCCCACCAGTCGCGGCAGGCGTTGGAGGCGTTGAGTTGGGCGATGAAGTCAACGTAGGCGCGGCTGAAGGACTGCGCGCGGGCCCTGTCGATAGGGGCGCTTCCGTCCAAAACCAGGAGTCGGGAGCCGTCCTTGTGCGCCTTGGCAACGAAGCGAATTTTTTCCGTCACTTTTTTTGCGGCTCTACCAATCCTTCCGCGTAGCGCTGCGAGAAATCGCCGGGATTGAACTGCGCGTCTTTTTCCAAGTCATAGAGGTCGGTGTTGGACAAGCGCACGGCGACTTCGAAAGGCAGGTTGTGCCGGTTGGTGTAGATAAGGGCGTCCGCGTGGGGCAGGAGCTGGTCGCATTGATTGCAGTAGGGAAACATTCCGAAAGTCCTTTCCCGGTGGGCCTTGCGCAGCAGCCGGTACTTGCCGCCGTTGAGGATATCCAGCACGGGCTCTTCAAAGGCGTTTCCCAGAATGATTTGGTTGTTGTAATCGTAGCAGCAGGGAATGACTTCGCCGTTCCACTGAATTTGCAAAGGCCCGTTCTCGGGACGGCCGCAGCCGCGCTTGAGGCTTGGGTCGGCGTGGCGTTGCCGGTAGGAGCGGCCGTCGCCGAAGTTGTGCGGCTTCCATATCTCGATAGCGTCCACCCGCGGCTCCCAGAATTCCTTAAAAAGCCCGGTATCGGCTTCGGTCTCGGGCATGATCAGCCAGGAGATCTCCACGCGCGGCTTTTTGCCGCCCAGCTCCCGGCGCATCTCCAAAAAGCGCAAAAGATTGGCCATGGTGACGTCAAAATCCAGCTTTTTCATCACGTTGTTGTAGGACTGCCTGTGCATGCCGTAGAAGCTCACGCGCATCTCATCCAAGCCCGACTTGATCAGCGAATGAGCGCGTTGAGGGGTGAGCAAGGAGGCGTTGGTGATGATGTAGGTGTTAAGGTTCTTTATTTTGGCGCAGCGGATTTTATCCTCCAGGGTTTTGTCCACCAAGGGCTCGCCAAAGCCGGTTAAAACGATTTTCCGGGCGCCCAGGGCCGCCACTTCATCCAGGCTTTTCTTGTAAAGCTCGAGATTCATCACCCCGTGCGCGCGGCCCTGTTTGTGCAGATCGCGCGGGCACATGATGCACTCGGCGTTGCAATGGTCGGTGACCTCGTAGCGCACCTCAGGGTGCTTAAGACGGTCGAATGTCGCGTCTCCGGCCACGCCGGCGCAGCAGGCGGCCTTGTCCAGGCCCTTCCAGTCCATGCTGCCGTCTTCAAGCAGCGCTTCCTGCGAATACTTTTTCGAACGCGTCTTGGCTTCCATTATTTGCCTCGAAATCGGAGGGTCTTTTTGAGCGTCAGTTCAAAAATGAACGAATAATTATAGCAAATCCATAACGCGGGTGTATTCAGCGTTGAGGGTCTTGATGGGGTCGCGGCAATGCCCGGCTACGGTGCGCCAGGAGAATCATCTCTTCCAGTCACGCTAAACGTTGGGCAGGGGTTGCTTCTAATCCGACGGTCAAGCGCGGATGTCCATGCAGAACGACCGCTAGTCCGCCTACAACAACATAACGAGCGCCGGCGTCGTTTAGAGCGGAAAAGACCGGTTCGAACAGCGGCATGGTTCAGGTATATGAGCAGAAATGATTGTCGTCAGGGGACACGGAGTATCACGCCGACGTTGTATAATCTAAATACTTGACAAATACAACAATTATATATATTATTAAGAATGGCAATACGGTCCTTTGAGCTGCGGGAATTTTTCCACTTGGCATTGCTGCGCCATCTCGCAAGCCGGCTGTCCGGACGCTCTTACGCGGTTAAGGGAGGGCTTTGCCTCCGCTTCTTCCATCGTTCTCCGCGTCTGTCCCAGGACATGGACTTAGACATTGTCTCCAATGTCCAACTGAAGACCCTGCAAAACGCGGTCGATTCGGTCCTTCAGGGGCGGGCGCTGGCCGCCTCGCTTCTGCCGCAGGGAATCGAGCGGATCGAGGCAAGCAAGCCTAAACAGACCGAGACGACGCAGCGTTGGAAGGTGGCCCTTTTTTTGGGAGCGAGGGACGCTCTTCCCACCAAGGTCGAGTTCAGCCGCCGGCATGAGCGGATAGGCTGTTCCACCGGCATGCCGGACGCTGAATTGCTGCGGCATTACCGGATGACGCCTTTCGCAGCCCAATTTTACGATGCCGCGGCGCTGGCCGCCCAGAAAATCGCCGCTTTGGCCGCGCCGTCCCGGCACGCGCTGCGGGATCTCTTCGATCTGCATCATTTGCTGCGCGTCGGATTGGTCAAGCCGGAGGATGCGGCCCGTCTGGTTGAGACGAACGTTTTGGAGAGCGCCGCCGGCAAAGCAAGAAGTTTTGCCTTTGGCGACTTTAAGGAGCAGGTCCTGCCCTTTCTTTCCGGGGAATTGATCGATTTTTACCGGCGGCCGGACGCCTTTGAGCGGCAAAAATCCGAGGTTGAGGCGATGTTTGCGGAGATGCTTAAATGAGCCTTTCGGCCGCTTCTCTTTTGAGGCTTGTCCGGAACAACGCCTTAAGGATATTTACGACCGCGGATATCATCACGCTCACCGGCCTTTCTCCGACGGCGGCCACCAAGGCCCTATCGCGCCTGGCCGGCGCGGACCTGGTCGCCAGGATCAAGAAGGGCGTGTGGGTCAATAAACTCTATGCGGATTTAAATCCTTACGAAGCGCTGCCTTACCTTAGAGCGCCTTGGCTCGCCTACGTATCGCTTTACAGTGCCTTGGCGGATCACGGAGTGGTCGATGAGATTGCGCAGGTCGTTTACGGCGTTTCATCCGCGCCGCCGAAGCGCTACCGGACATCCATCGGAGAGTTCCACATCCACCACCTGCCGCAGCGTCTGATATGGGGCTACGAGATTACAAGACAGGGGCAAGCAAGCTATCCGAGAGCTGAACCGGAAAAGGCTTTCCTGGATCTGGCCTATTTGGCGTTGATACCGCGCTCTCCCCTGGAACTTCCTCAGAAGAGGGAGAAGCAATGGGACTTGGACAGAAATAAGCTGAGACGATATGCCGGGAGATTCGCGTTCGGGCCCTTATTGCGCTGGCTTAAGGGCGAGCGGTTGTATTAGCCTGGCCTAATCAGGATATTTGAATTTTAGGTCGTTGACTTCCAGCAAATGAATGAAACGCTGCCCCTCGGCCGGCTTGGGTGCCGGCTCCTCGGTGGCGATGAAAATAGTTCCCGGACGGGAGCCCAGTTTTTTGAAAGTCTCCACGTACTCGACCTGCAAGCCGGGCAGATTGATCTCGGCCAGCGCGCTGGAAATGGCCTTGACCGTTTCCGGCCAGGCCACGATGATGATTTGCCGCGTTCCCTGCTCGTATTCCGAGCGCATCAGGCTTTGCACGGATTCCAGGATATGCTGGAAAAGCCGGATGGTGTGCAAGGCATAGGCGTAGGATTTGCGGGTTTTCTCCATGGCCCCTTTCAGGGTCAAAAGATACTCGGTGCGCTTCCAATCCAGCTGCTTCATCTTGATATAGCCCTTGCGCGCCAGGCGCAGAAGCAGGGCGTTGGTCATGCCCAAAGAAAGCCCGACCTTGCGGCTGATTTCGCGTTGGGTCTGTCCCGGCTCGCGGGCGACTTCCGAGATGACGGCGTATTCGTTGGGCTTCATTTCTTTTGGAAAAATTCAACGACATTTCGGGCGCAGGAGAGCTCCATGGCCGCCCGGGACGATCGGGTGAGCGTGGAAACATGGGGGGTGGCCAGCACTTGCGGCAGCTTGGCCAGGTCTCCTTCATAAGGTTCGGCGGTGTAGACGTCGATGGCGGCTGCGGCCAGATGGCCGGATTTTAAAGCCTCATAGAGCGCCTTTTCATCCACCAGATGTCCGCGGGCCGTGTTTACCAGATAGGCGCCTTTTTTCATGGCGGCGAACTCTTTTTTGCCGAGCAGAGGCCCGTCTTGCGCTCGGCTGTCGGCGTGAAGCGAAATCAGGTCGCAGCCGGAGAGCAGATCCTCGAGAGCACCGCTGCGGGTTCCGGGCGGCAGGGTGCCGTCCAGAAAGCGAGGGTCGTGCAGCAGAATGCGTGCGCCGAAAGCGTGCAAAAGAGCGGCCACGCAGCGCCCGATGCGGCCAAATCCCACCAGGCCGATGGTCCAATCGGAAATCAAGCAGCCCGTGCGTTTGACCCAAAGACCTGCATGAAAATCCGCGTAGTGCATTGGGAAATTGCGGGCCAGGGCCAGGATCATGGCCACGGTCATTTGGGCCACTGGCTCGATGGTTTCCTCGCGCGTCACGCGCACGGCGATCCCGCGCCGCTTGGCGGCTTCTAAATCAATGGAATCCGTTCCCACCCCGCAGCGGCTGATGCAGCGCAGCTTGGGCAGGGCGGCCAGTGTTTTGGCGTCGTAAGGCTCAAGCCCGGCCAAAACCGCGTCGGCTCCCGCCAGTATCTCGGGCAATTCCTCGCGCTTCAAGCGCCGGCCCAGGGTGTTGCGCTTGACGTTAAAGCCTGTTTCCGTGAGCAGTTTTAAGGGCGCTTCGTTTTCGCCGCAGAATTGCTGCAAGGCCACGTAGACCGTTGGTTTTTTCATAAGCGGGCGGTTTCCATCTCCTTGGCTTGCGGGGTCCAGGACCCGCGAATCTCGGATATTTTGTCTTGGCCCCAAGCTTGCGCGTAGCGCTCGGCCGCGCGCGCGAGCGCGACATCGCGCTCGAGACCTTCGTTAAAACCTTGCAGCAGCCAATGCAGGTATTGGCCCATTCTTTCCGCGGCCCGGCCGTCGCGGAAAGGATCGATCTCGTTAAGCAAGGGGGACCAATCCCCAAAGCCCGGGATGCCGCCCTCGCGGTTCCAGTGCTCGTTCAGGGCTTTCCATAAATCATCCCACCGCCGAAAAACCACGCGGCCTTCGCCGAGCCGGTAAAGCGGGCTGATCGACCAGCCTTCGCGGTCCATGAGCAGGGTGGGCGTGCCGGCCAAAGCGGTTTCCAATGCGGCCGTGCCGGCGCAAAGATGGGCATGGATGACGATATCCGCGGCCAGGGCCGCCTCGGCCGGCGAGTGCGAAGAGAGCAGCGGCCCTGTTTCCAGGAGCAGGCAGCGCCCCGTGGTTTCGGCGCGGCCCAAGAGTTCAGCCAAGGGCCCCAACCTGCGGCGCAAGGTGGCCGGAACCTTGGGCTTGATGACCAAGCCCAACCAGGGCTCGGCAATCACCTTTTCGAGCAGCAATCGGTATTGGCCGCGTTGGAACTCATGGCCGGTGTGCCAGCGCTCGTCATCCAGGGAATTTTCGTCCAACAGGGCGATAATGCGTTTGGCGCCTTGCTTTTGCAGGGTCTCGCGCAGCGCGCGCGCCGGTTCTTTAAGCAGGGGGAATAAGTAGTCGCTATAAAAGCCGGTGACCACGTTATAGCGCACCCGCGAGCGGTCGCGGCGGGCGATATTCTCGGACATATTTGAGAAGGAGAAGTGAATGTCCGTATCCATGGTCAGCGACCGGGCGGGAATGAGTTCCAGGGCGCGCTGATAAAGCGCCAGCACCCCGCCCGTTTCTTTCAAGGCCGCGGCGATGGCAAAAGGCACCGGGTCGTATTTGTACCAGGAAAGATAGGTTTTTACGTTGTGCCGCTCGAAAAGCTCGCGCCAAAAAACCCGCCGCCGGTGAAACTCGTTGGTCTGTTCTTCCATCCAGCGCAGTTCCAAGTTGCCGCAGCGGGCGTTTGAGGGCCGGGGAAACCGGGTGGGGCGGAAAAGAGGCATCGCGGGATCGGAAGCGGCGGCCGGATGCGTGGCCAGGGCCTCAAGCCCATGTTTCTTAATTTCAGCCAGTCTCTTGGGGTTCAGCCTGTCGTTATGCATGCTGTAAAGCAGCAGCAATTCGTTGGGTTTAATTCCTGACTTGGGCCAAAAAAACAGGTTCGAGGGGGATTGCGGCTTATCAAGATTAAGTTGACCGGAGTATTCAACGGCTAACTTCCGGGCGCCGGACTGTGAATTATCGGAATTACCGCGGTAAAAACTCAAAGCTTTAAAGCCATGGGCGCGCACGTAGCGCAATCGGTCGAAGTTTTTCGCGCTGATCAGCCGCTTGAGCCGCTGCTTGGGTTGCGGCCGGGCCGCAACCGGAATGAGCGGGATGCCTTGGCGCGAGCCGTAGCGTTCGATGACCTTAAACCAGGGGCGGTTGCCGAGGAAAAACACCGCCGATTTCCCTTCCATGAGCCTCTTGTGCCATAAACAGACCTGGGTTAAATACAGCGCGCGCCAAAGCCCGCTTTCAGCCAAAGAGCTGCTGACCAACGCGCTTTTGGCCAAAAAGCTTTGCAGCCGGGGTTCATCCTTCCGGCGGCAGAGCCATTCCTGAAACAGCGGCTGGCTTATAATATCATCCTGCACCTCGGCGGCGTCTTGATAAGCGACGCGCAGGCGGATTAATAGGCCTTGCTCATCGCGGACATCGATCATGCGGAAATTCAGGCGTTTAATGGAATGGCCGATCAGCCGGCCCGTCACCTGCGCCGCGAGGCGTCCCGGAAATGACGAATCGATATAAAAGCATTGCCCCGGGACGCCGGCCAAAATCAGCCGGGGGAAAATGGAAAAAAGCCAGGCGCGCAGGGTCAGGTTTTCGATGTAGAAAAGACTAGGCGTCATGGGCGGCTAATTGGGTTACGGCTGAGAGGCAGCGCTTAAGGTCCTCATCCGAGAGCCCCGTGCTTGAAGGCAGGCTGACCGCGCGCCGGTAAAGATCAACAGACTGTTCGATTTCAAAGGCCCGGCAATCGGCAAAAGGCGGCAGGTCGCTGAGCGTATGCCAAAGCGGCCGGGCGCCGATTCCCTTTTCCTCGAGACGGCGGATAAAATCCTGGCGTTGGTCCATGGGCGTTTTCGCTTTGAGCAGGATGGTGTAGAGCCAATAAGTGGGTTCGGCTTGGGGAATCACCGGCATGGGGGTGATTCCATTAAAGCGGGCAAAGGCCTTGTTATAGGCTGCGGCGATCTGGCGCTTGCGCGCGATAAAGCCTTGCAACTGTTCGAGTTGGGCCAAGCCCAAGGCGGCCTGGATATTGCTCAGGCGGTAATTAAAGCCGGTTTCCTTGTGGAAATATTCCGCGGAGTCGTCCTTGGCCTGGGTGGTCAAATACGCGGTGTAGCGCGAAATTTCCTGGTTGGTGGTGACGATCATCCCGCCGCCGCCCGTGGTCATGATTTTATTGCCGTTGAAGCTAAAGGCTGCCGCGTCGCCGAAACAGCCCACGTGGCGGTTCTTATAACGCACGCCCAAGGCCTCGGCGGCGTCTTCCACCACTTTTAAGCCGTGGCGCCGGGCGATTTCAACCAGCCGGTCGATTTCGCAGGCCAGGCCCAGAATGTGCACCGGGATCATGGCGCGCACGCGCCGCCCGGATTTCTTGTTGGTGCATTCGCCTTTGCGGGATTCGCATTCTTCGTTGAGAAAACGTTCCGTTTTCTCAACGTCCATATGCCAGGTTTTCGCGTCCACGTCCATGAAAACCGGAAAAGCCCCGCAATAGCGCACGGCATTGGCCGGGGCGATGAAGGTCAGGTCGGGCACGAGCACCTCATCGCCCGGGCGCACGCCTACGGCTAAAAGCGCGGTGTGCAGGGCCGCGGTGCCGCTGGCCGCGGCCACCGCGTAAGGCGCGCCGACAAAAGCGGCG
>MGUO01000070.1:6457-15468 GCA_001800015.1 Elusimicrobia bacterium RIFCSPHIGHO2_02_FULL_57_9 | reverse complement strand
ATCGGGGAGGGCGCCCTCGAATCATTCTTCACAGCCCTTTAAAGCGCGCCGAGCAGACGGCCCTGGAGGCAGCCTCCATCCTTAAGCCCGTTTCCGGCGTCAGGGATTTCGATGCCTTGTCCAATGCCATGAACGCCGAACTGCTTTATGCGGAGCTGCAAAAGGAAATCGCCCGGGCCTGCGAGTTGCTGGCCGTAGGCCACCAGCCCCAATTAGGGGAGCTGGCGGCTTATCTATCAGGAAAGATTTTCGAACTACAGCCCGGCGGAATCGTCGCGCTGGAAATCGGCGATAGAGCGCCCGCCAAATCCCTGTGGTCCTTAAACCCCTGAGGCAATGGGCCGTTTTAGGCGCGGCCCTGTTCTCTGCCTCTGCGGCTCAGGCCGTTTTCGTCAGAAGCCAGATGGATCGCATCGATCCCGAGCCGTTGTTTGACTCGAGTTACTTCATTAATCTGCTGAGCTTTTCTTATCCCGTGGATTGGGCCCGGCGCTGGCACAGCTCAAGTGCCGCCTACCGAATTAACGCGGCCAGCTTCGACTGCTGCGAGCTGCTGCTTAAGCAAGAGCTTAAATTCCGCCGCTCCTTGATCGCGGGCTTGGATTTCAAGTTCCGTTTCATCTCGGAAGAGAACAAAGACCGCCAGGAAGTTCACCACTGGCTGGAATTAGAAAAGACCATGGGCTATGGATTTTCCGCGCTTGTCCTAGGCGAACCGGCCTTTAATAAAGGTGATTCGGACATCGGCTTGGGCATGGGCTTTTATGCCACCTTTAAGGCCTCCGCCGCCCATCCCTGGGGCGGCGGCAACATCCGCGCGCTGTTGCTGTTTTAGGTATAATCACGGTGTGACGAGCAAGCGCCGCCGAAAAAACGACTTCCAGGATCTCCGTCCCCTATTGCGGGCCACGCCTCATTATCTGGCCTATCCGATCATTGGTTTTTTCCTGGGAATCAGCTCACCCATCGGGGCCTTTATCATGCGCTATTGGATTTCCGACCCGCTCCTCAAGGCCTTATGGATCAGGCACGAGCTGCAGTATAATTTCCCCTTCTATCTCTATATGGGCGTGGGCACGGTCACAACCTTCATACTCTTTGGTTATGTCCTGGGATTGCACAGCGAAAAGCAGCGGGTCAACAACCGCATCCTAAGCGCGCGCATAGACGAGCTGCACCTTAAATCCGTCACCGACAGCTTGACCGGGGCATACACCCATGGCTATCTCCACGAAGTCCTGGAGTTGGAGATGCAGAACTCGCTCACCCGCAAAAATCCGCTTTCCGTCCTGATTCTGGATATCGACGATTTCAAGAAAATCAACGACAGCCACGGCCACCTTTTCGGCGACCGGGTTATCAAGGAAACCGCGGAAACCATCTCGGCCAACATCCGCTCCGACGATATATTCGGGCGCCACGGAGGCGACGAGTTCTTGGTCATCATGCCCGGAACCGACCAGGAAACGGCCAGGCAAGCGGCCGAGCGTATTTGCACCGGAATCGCCAAGAACGGCTATTTGGCCACGATCAGTATTGGGGTAGCCACATTCACGGGAGATGAAAATCTGGGCGGAAAAGATATTCTGCAGCAGGCCGACGCCAACCTCTACCAAGCCAAACGCGAAGGGAAAAACCAGGTCAGCCTTTCCAGCGAGCTGCGCTTCAGCGCTTAATGGCGCGGAAAAAAAGCCTAACGGCTGGGACAAAACGCAAAAACGCGTCGCCGGTTTTACGAAAAAACTTTATTTTTCAAAGATAATCTTTTATTTTATGATGACGTCATCATAACCATGGCAAAAAGTCTATATTTTCCCAGCATTTTCATCTTTTTTAGTGACACGTTTTTAGTACTAATCGCGAGCAATCGAAAACTGACAGCCTTTGCGGAAATCACAGCGCGGGCAAAAGGAGCTGTCCGAGCGAAACTCCCCGGCTTCAATGTGCTCGGCGGTTTCAATGATCAGCCGCTTGAGCTCATCCTCCCCGGAATCGTCGTAGGCGATGCTGTCGGTCTTTCCGGCGGCCAGATAATGCACCGTCAGCCAAGAGGGCTTGAGATTTAGGCATTCGCGCACGCCTAGCGCGTAAAAATGTAGTTGGAGATTATCGGCCAGAGGATATTCTTTCTGATCTAATTGCGTTTTGTAATCGATGATTTCAATGCCGCCGTCCGGCCGCTGGTCAATGCGGTCCACCATGCCCCGGACCATATGGGGACCTAAGGGATAAACAAATTCCTTCTCGTTGCCGATGATGCGCGTGCGCCGGGCCCGGTTTTGCTCGAAATATTTCTCCAAAAATCGCCGGCCCTTATCCTCGCGGCCATAGCGCTCGAGCAGAAACTCCAGATCCTCGGAATTGGCGCGGTGAAAAGACTCCAAAGCGCGATGCAAGGCCAGTCCCACGGCCGATTGGGGCGTCGATGGAATTTTCATTCCATCGATGAACATCAATTTATATTTCCAAGGGCACTCGCGGTAGATGCGCAAACGGGTGAAGCTAATTTCCATCCGGCTTGAAAAGACTCAAATAGCTGTCGCCGTACTTCTCGCGCCGGACTAGTTTAAATCCGGGAGGAGCCGAGACATCTTCCTTGACATGATGCTGGCAGATGATAAGCCCGCCGGGAGCCAACAACCCGGCCTCACAGACGCGCTGCAGAGTCGCTTGGGTATAGGCAAGCGGGCTTCTGCGCAAATCCTTGTAGGGCGGCCCCATGAAAATGATGTTGAATTGCGAAACACCGGATCGGAAGGCAAGCCATGACAGGTCGCTTAAGGCATTGCCCATCAGGGCCTTGGCCTTGGCGTTCAGCTCCATTTTGACAAGGTTCGCCTGCAGATGATCCACGCAGCGTTGGTTTAAGTCCACGAAAACGACGAAACCAGCTCCCCGCGAGAGCGCCTCGATGCCCACCGCGCCGGTGCCCGCAAAGAGGTCCAAGACCTTGCTTCCAGGCAGCAGCCCGGCGATGATGTCGAATAAGGATTGTTTTATGCGCCCCGAGACAGGACGCACCCGCGGGTCTTCGGCGGCCTTGTAGCGGCGGCCCCGAAGCTTGCCCGCGATTATTCTCATGTCAATATTATAGAATAAGCGTAGCGATGAAGAAGAGCAAGGTCCTGATAGTCGACGACGATAAAATCACGGGCGGGCTGACCAGCGAGCTGCTTGAAGACGCCGGATTTGAAACAGAGCTCATGGTCGACGGCGCCGGCATCATGGAAATGCTCAAAGAAAAGAGCTTCTCCATAGTTATTCTCGATATACTGATGCCCGGAGTCGATGGGCTGACGATCTGTCGCCGGATCAAGACCGATCCTGATTTAAATTCAATCAAGGTGGTTATTGTGTCAGGCAAGTCCTTTGAGCTGGATAAACGGCACGCCACGCAGTATGGGGCTGATTTATTCATTGAAAAGCCTTACAAAGTCGAAACCTTCGCCCAAGCCATCGCCGAGGTGGCAAGCCGCCGAGAGGCCGCCTCAATTAAGGATTTAAAGCCCATTCCCCCCTCAGCCTCTCCCTTGCAGCTTTCCGTCTGGGGCTGCCGCAGCCTTGGCGCCGGCGCAGCCGAAAATTCCCGCTATGGCCGCCATACCTCCTGCGTGGCCGTGGACGCGGGCGAGCACCTGCTGATATTCGACGGGGGAAGCGGGCTTGAGTCCTTGGGAGAAAAAATCATCCGGGAAGGCAAACATAAGGAGTTGTGGCTATTTCTCACCCATTTTCATAAAGATCATATCGAAGGCCTGGGGAAATTCGCCTGCGCTTATTCCCAGGACTACACCCTGCACATCGCCGGGGTCAGGGAGCCCGACCGGGAGTTTCAGGACCTGCTGGAAGAGGCATTCGCGCAAACCCTGCCGGAAGATAAAACCGTAGAAGCTGAGACATCGCTTTATGAAATGCTGGAGGAATCTTATGAGGTTGTTCCAGACACCCTGATCACTTCTTTTTACACCAATCATCCCGGCAATACCCTGGGCTTTGTTTTGGAGATGAAGGGCCGCAAGCTGGTTTATTGCCCGGACAGCGAGCTCTATGGAGAAGCCGCCACGGCGCTGCAGGATTACGATGAAAAACTGGGCAAGATTTGCGCCGGCGCCGATCTCTTGATCCATGACGGACGGTATAGCGACGAAGATTACGCCAAATTCAAGAACAGCGGCCACTCGCCATTCTCCAGCACCGTGGACCTGGCGGGCAATAACGACGTCAAGCGGCTTTTGCTCTTCCATCATCACGACCAATACAGCGATGAGAAGCTGGATCTTATCGAACAGCAAGCCGCCGGCCTAGTCGCCGAAAAAAATTATTTCCTGCAGTGCACGCTGGCGCGGGAAGGCCTGGAGATGGGCGTTTAAAGCGCCCGGATATATTCCAAATTCTTGCGGTCCCAACCCTCTTCCTTGGGCGTTTCCAGAATGCCGATGGACTGCTGGTACTGCGGGCTCTCCAGCAAAACCTTGAGGCCCTCTCGGCCCAAATGGCCTTGCCCCCAATGCCCATGATGCTCCCGGTGGGAGCCCAGCAAGGCCCGGGTATCGTTTAGGTGAAAGGCGCGCACGCGCCAGGCCCCGAGAAGGCGCTTGGCCTTGGCGAGAAAGCCCATCATCCCCTCCGCCGAAGCGATCTCATAACCGCAAGCCCAAGCATGAGCGGTATCCAAGCAGACAGCGGTTTGCGGCAGGCGGCGGTCAAGGCTTTCCAGCATGTCCGCCAGTTCCTCCAGTTTTCCCCCGATTCTTCGGCCGCCGCCGGGAACATTCTCCAAATATAGAGGCACCAGGGATTGGGAACGATCATAAGATCGGATAATGGATTCAACCGCCAGTCCGATTCCTTCCGTAAGATTTCCTCCGGGGGAGTACGCCCCGGCATGAAGAATAAAAGCCGAAGCGCCAAGTTTCGAGGCCAGAACCAGTTCCCGCGAAAGAAGAGCCGCTGAGCGCCCGCGGCGCAACGGGTCGCTTGAAGCCAGGCTGGGCACGAAGCGGGAATGAATCAGCAGCCGCGCCAGGGGACTTCGCGAGAATTTTTGCTTAAAACGCGCCAATTCTCCATCATCAGGATCATGATGCCGCCGGTAAGGCAGCATCTGCATGACCTGACAGCCAAGAGAAACGGCCTCCTGAAGGGCCGCGTCAAAACCCCGCCCCAGCGCGCAGTGAATACCCAGAATCATATCAGACGGCTGATCCAGCTAAGCAGGCGGGTTTTAAAGGGAGTATAAGGGAACCACCATAACTCCGAGCCGCGAAACGGCCACTCATGGACCACCACCGATTGGGTCCAGCAGAACATGCGCAGGCCCTCGTCCGAATGCCGGCGCCCCAAACCGCTGGATTTAACCCCTCCAAAAGGCAGGGAACAGATGGCATAGTGGCTGCCCACGTCATTGATTCCCAGCAGGCCCGCCTCTATCAAAGAGCCCAAGCCTTCGGCCTTGGCCAAATCGGCGGTCCAAAGGCTGGCGGCCAAGCCGAAAGGCCCCTCATTAGAAAGGCGTATGGCCTCCTCGCCTCGTCCCACCTTCATGATGGGCATGACGGGGCCGAAAGTTTCTTCGCTCATAACCTTCATCTCGGGCTTGGCATCCAAAACCAGAGCGGGATTGATCAAGAGATTACCCTCGTCGATTATATCTCCTCCGATGACGCGGCCCCCTTTCGCCTGGGCATCCTCCAAATGCTCCTTGACCCGCGCAAGCCCCGGCGGATAAATCAGCCGGCCGATATCCAAACTCCGGCCTCCCAAACCCTGGCGCAAACCCGCCATTTCCCAGCGCACCACATCGACAAAAGCATCGTAGATTTCGGCCTCGACGTAAACGCGCTCCACCCGTACGCAAAGCTGGCCGCAATTGACAAACGCCCCCCATACGGCCGCCTTGGCGGCGCGCTCGAGAGAGGCGTCCTTAAATACGATCATGGCATGCTTGCCGCCCAACTCAAGGACGACGGGTTTAAGCTGCTCTGCCGCGGCGCAGGCCACGAACTTTCCGGCGTTTAAGCCGCCGGTAAAAAGAATCATATCGGATTTGGCGATCGCCTCGCGCCCCACTTCGGCGTCGCCGGTTAAAACCGTGAAAAGCCCCTCGGGAAGCAGTCCCGAGGTCTTGATCGCCTCTTCCAGCCACAAAGCGGTCCGGCTGGTCCATTCAGAGGGCTTAAGCAAAACGGCGTTGCCTGCCAGCAGCGCGGCCATGGAGTCTCCCATGGGAATGAGAAAGGGCAGATTAAACGGCGTGATCAGGCCTATGACTCCGCGTGGAATATAGCGCACATAGGTGCGCTTATTAAGGAGGGGCCACGGCCGCCAGGCCGGCTGGTCCTGCAGGATGCGATGGGCGTTCGAAGTAAAATATTTAACGATCAGCCCGGCGGTGGAAAGCTCTGTGGTCTCGATTTCATCGAACGGCTTGCCGGTTTCATCGTGGATGACCCGCAGCAGCGCCTCTTTGCGCGATAAAAGCTCGCGCCACAGGGCCCGGATAATGGAAACCCTTTCGGAGAGCGAATAGCGCCGCCACAATACCGCGGCCTGCCGCGCGGCGTCGGTTTTCTGCGCGAGTTCCTCCGCCGGCATATTGCGGGCCGGCGGAGGAACGACGCTCGCAGTCCCACGATTCACATGGGAAGGATAGCTCAGAGCACGACTAAACGCAAGGCCTCGAATTTTTGCTGGGCTGGGCGAGGCTCAAAATGCCCTTTTTATCATTAGGACGCCGACCGCTCGGTGGAAAGCGAGGACACGGCAGTATTTCCATACCTCCGGAGCCAGAAATACTTTTCAGCTTCGAAACCCCGCTGAACCTCTTCGTTTTTTTCAATCTCTTCCTCGGAAATATATCGCCTCGATTGACGCGTTATCTGAACCGCCCGTTTTACCCTCTTCCCATCTTCCCGAGCTAAATACATATTTATTTCCAGATTGGTCTTTCTGACAAGTATAATGTCAACCGTTTTGCCATTGTTGCTAACATTTACGTTTAGAATTTTTTTCTCAAACGGCAGGGGCTCGATAACCTGTTTAACATCATACTTTTGATCGTCCGAGACCAATTTTAGAAGTTTAGCTGCGTCAGTAACATCAATCAATACCGCCTCTTCATTATTCCATACCTTTTTCGCGATAGTTGACAGGCTATTATCAATTATGACTATTTGGACCAGCTTAGCCGACGCTTCAACCGGTTCGCTGAGACCCTCCTCAGGCAACGCCCAGCCGGCTTTATCCACACTAAACATCTTTTGAGTAAAGCGCGTTCGAACTTCTTCCGTTAAATCGCCGCCGATCCCTGCTAAGGAAAAATCCTTTCTAGCATTAACAATAGTCGAACCAAGCATGATCGAGCAAAATGCTGAAACCGCCAAAGAATATATTTGTTCTTGTTCCATACCTTGATTTTAAGCGATTCAATCATTTTCTTCCTGAGCAAAAAGGGCAGAAAAAATAGGATAAAGGCCCTAAAGAGGCAAGTAAGCCTGTAGACCTAGGCCGGATAGGTCTATTGTCCAGGTATTGACACTCCATGGGAAGTGGGGCTAGACTCGTAATGCGCGTATGAGTTTGCGAATATTTTTATTGCTAGGATTGACAGTTGTTTCCTCTAATATCCTCGCTAATGATCCTCCCAAGCTAGAACCCATTAAGCAGAAGAGCCAGGGAGATGGGCTTGTAACTTTTGATTCGCCAGAAAACGACGTTGAAAGTAATTCGCGCGGAATTTTTCCCCAGACTGTAGACACTCAACAACAACTCGGCGAAATTATAAAATCTATTGAATCAAATGACTTTAACCAAGCCCGCGGGCTTGTAAATACCGCTCTCAAGAGCAATCCGAGCGACAAGCGGCTGAAAGAAGTGGAGAAGCTGCTCTCCGGGAACATTCGCCCGCGGAATATGGAGAAATTCAAGGCGGAGGCCCGGGCGCTGATGTCCGGCCGTCAAGAGGCCTCTCCCGCCCCCGTTCTGGCCTCGCCTGTCGTGATGCCTTCCTGGTTTAACCGGCCAAGCGCCCCCGTGCGCCCGGACGCCCGCCGTCCGATGAGCAAGGATGCTTCACTGCTAAGAGACGCTTCCCGGAAAATGAGCATCGGCGATACTAGCGGCGCGGCCAGCGATGCGACCCTCGCCATTGCGGCCAATGCGAACAATGCGCAAGCCTACTGGCTGCGGGCCATGATCCTGCTCTCTCAAAAAAATCTCAAACTGGCGCATGACGATGCCAGCAAGGCCCTCCAGCTTAGCCCCAACGACAGCCGGCCTCTAGATATCTTGTCCCTAATACTCACCGCAATGGGCCGTTATCGGGATGCCATCGCGCAAGCCAATCTGGCGCTGGAATTAAATCCGAAAGACGCCAACGCCTTTGCCGCGCGCTCAGCGGCCTGGGATAATCTCGATAAACATGAAGAAAGCCTGGCTGATCTGAAACAAGCGGCTGAATTGGACCCGAAACAGTTCGGAGATCTTTACCGTCAGGCTTTCGCCGGAAACGACAAAATAAAACGGCGGCAGGCTGCCGCAGCCCTGTTTGCCCGCCCAATCGCGATCTATGCCGCAGCCGCGGGATTAGCCTTTTTCTTTTTTGCGATCGCCATTTTTTTAAAACGCAGCCGCGCTGAAACAGCCAAAAAGGCATCGCGCGGCAACGGTCTGCACGGCTTTCGCATCGTCAAAACAGCCGGACAGGGCGGCATGGGCGTCGTTTACGAGGCGGTGGATGAGGTTTTGCAGCGTAAAGTGGCCTTGAAGAAAATGCGCGAAGAAATCGCCGGTGAGCCGCGCGAACGCAAACGTTTCCTGAGAGAGGCCCGGACCGTCGCTTCTCTCAAGCACCCCAATATCATCGAGATATACTCGGTCATCGAGCAGGGTGCGGAGCTATACCTGGTCTTCGAACATCTGCCGGGCCAAACCCTGGACCAGGAGCTCTCCCGAAGGAAAACTTTAACCCCCGCTGAAACGCTGGCGGTGATGCGTCAAATTTCCCCGGCCTT
>MGUO01000070.1:897-6428 GCA_001800015.1 Elusimicrobia bacterium RIFCSPHIGHO2_02_FULL_57_9 | reverse complement strand
AGGCATACGCCCAGGGAAAATAGATCCTTATCCACTTTAAGCCGGGCCGAGGTGATCGGCACCCCCGCCTATATGGCTCCCGAGCAGGAGCTGGGACAGCTTAAGAAAGAGTCGGATCTATTTTCCCTGGGCGTATGCCTCTATGAAATGCTCTCCGGCGGCAATCCTTTTGCGCCGGGCGCCAACTATCTGCAAAAGATGCGCCATGAATTTCCTCCCTTGTCCCAAGCCAAGCCCGGCTTGCCCAAAGAAATCGACCGGGTAATGGCCACGGCCTTAAGTCCCATGCCCCTCCAGCGCTACTCCAGCGCGCGGGCATTGCTCAGAGACCTGCAAAAAATCCTACAATAGGGCGGTTATGAAAAACAAAATTGTTCCGTACTTAGCCGTTGCCGTCTTCTTAGTCCTTGCCAAATCCGGCTGGGCCTTGCAGCCTTCGGGAGGCTCTTTTGGAGTCGGCCCGACCCTAGGCGTGCCTTTCGGCGCCAGCGCCAAGCTTTGGTTCGACCGCCGCAACGCCGCTGATTTTGCCCTCGGAGCCGAGGACGGCGACCTGCATATCCATGCCGACGTCATCACCCATTTAATGGACGCTTTCCCCCAACCGCCGAAAGGAACTCTTCCTTTGTATATGGGCGCGGGCTTCACGGTCAAAGACGAACGCGATACCTTCTTCGGCATACGCTTCCTGGGAGGCGTTTCTTATTTCCTGCCTGACAATCCCCTGGAAATATTCGCAGAGGTCGCCCCTGTTCTGAAGCTGGCCCCTGATCTGGGCAGCGCGGTAGACGGAGGCGTGGGTGTGAGATACTACTTCTGGGGCCGCAGATAAGCCCAGAATTTTTATGGAGGGGTTCCGGCAATCCTCCCTGCAGTCTTAATCATCCGGGAAAAGACTTCGCCGGCTCCCATAAAGTGCAGCTCGATCTCACGGTGGATGTCATAGAGCTGATCCGGACGCAGAAACCGGCGCATATCCGCGATCCCATTTAAGGCGCTACGCATCATCTCGGTGGGATCCAAGTTCAATTCGGAAGATAGTTCCGCAACGGCTTCTAAAATCAGCACCGCGCCCTTGCCCAGGTTTTGCTCGGCCAAAAGCAATCCGGTAATCCCTCCGCGACAGGCGTCTTCCACCACGGCATGATGGCCCGTCGAACCCGGCTTAATCTCCTTAAGGGCCACGGCCAGCGTCTGCTTGACCAAATTTGCGGCCGTAGCGCTGGGATCGGCCATCTTTTTAAGCTTGATAGCCACCAATTCCTTCGTTAACTGCCCTATTTTAAAGTCCTCTTGTGGTTCTTCCATAAGCACCATAAGAGTAGCCTTCTATAAGCTCATTGGCAAGAGAGGCCCCGTCAGCAAATGTCAGAAGACCCATACTCCTTCTAGGCCGATTGCCGCAAAGCCGGGGACCAATGGTCCTATTGGGCCCGACGGAATTATATATTAACATCTAACTATGCTTGATGTGCCAGAAGCCGTCTGCGCCGTAGTCAATGAACGCCTGACGCTGGAAACCTTCGCTCGGCTCGCCGGCACGCTGACCGGCATACCCTTTGTCAAAATCGTGGTGGACCGACCCAATAACGAGATCCGCTTCATAAACAACGCCCGTCACAAATTCCACGCGGATTATATCGCCGAGGAAATCCTCAAGGTCGATTTGGAGCAATTCCTTAACGACATCGATGAATTTAACCGCAGCGTCTATGTCGACCCCTCACGCCGCTTTTATCTGGGCATCCTGGGGCTGCATCAAAAGGGAACCAAAAAATTCTTCACTTTTGAAACCGTCGAGGTGGACGCCATGAACGCCGAGATGCTTAAATTTTTCTTCCACTTCGTTAAAGACCGCGTTGATCCCTCCATCCCTTTGCTGTTTAAACCGGCTAACCATCTCCAGGAAGCCTTCATTGCGGAAATCGATTCATCCGAGATCCCCCGCATCTACAATTACGAGCTTTTCGCCTCTTCGGATTATATCGCCCTGAACAAGGGGAAATCCGAGGGCCGCCTGCGCGTGTTTAAAACCGAGCAGGAATACCGCAAGCAGATCCATGCCATCGAGTGGTACGATATCATCGTCATGGAAAGGGTTCCGGATGATATTCATCGGGTCTCGGGAATCATTAACGCCCGGCACACAACTCCCCTGTCCCACACCAACGTGCTGGCCAGCGGCTGGAAAATCCCCAACGCGATCCAGATCGGCATCATGGAACGCATCGAACGGGAGCAACTGGACGGACATTGGGTGCGCTATCAGGTGGAGCCCAACGCCGGTAAAATCCGCTTGGAGAAAATAGACAAGCCGGCCGCCATCCAAGCGCGGCCCATGTGGAGCGTGCAGCCCATTAAGATGGAAGAGCCGGAAATCGCCCGCACGCCCATCGAGAAACTCAGCCGCCTGCGCGTCACCGACCGCTTCCGCTACGGGACCAAGGCCGCCAATCTCGGCGAACTGCACCGGATTCTGGATAAAGGCTCCGAAAGATTCCTGGGGTTTTATAAAATCAACCGTCCCCCGCGGGAAAATCTGCTTCCCTATTTGGCCAAGCAATTGGGGCTCAACAATGAGGATGATATCGCTCAGGCAAGCCTCGATTTCCTTAGGTCAACCATTAAAGTGCCGCGCGGCATCGCCATTCCCTTCTCGATTCAAGAGGAGTCCCTCCAGGCCGCCCCGCGCATCCAACAGCAAATCGGCAAGCTTAAGATGGCGCTGGAGCTTAAGGGCAAGAGTATCGACCCCCTCTGCATCGAGTTGCAACAGATGATACACGCCCAACGCATACCTAATAAGCTGCGCGATTACATCGACGCCCAGATCGTCAAGCATTTAGCCGGAGTTTCCAGTTTTGTCGTGCGCAGCTCGTCCAACGCCGAAGACCTGGTGAATTTTTCAGCGGCCGGCATCTATGAGTCGGTCAACCACGTGACGACCGCCCAGAATATCTTTGAAAGCATCCTAGAGGTATGGGCCTCCCTGGTTTCGCCCCGCAGCGTACGCCTGCGCCATGAGGTGGGCATCACCTTGGATGACTGCTACATGGGCGTCATCATCCAAGAGGAAGTTAAACCTGAGATGGGCGGCGTCATGGTGACCAAGAACCCCTCCAACAGCGATGATTTTCGCAACGTCTATATCAACGCCTCCTGCCAGTCGGTCACCAGCGTCGTCCAGGGCACGGACATGCCCTATCAATTCCTGTACAACACCGTGGAAGGCGCAGGGCGCACGATCTCCATCGGCAACGCTAAAAATGACATCACCCAGGATAAAAAAATGACCTTGCAAAAGCTGGCCTTGGTGGGCCGCTTGCTGCAATCCCATTTCTCCCAGGATTACACCTTCAGCTCTCCCCTGGACATCGAATGGATATTCAACGATCAAGGCATTTTCATCCTGCAAATCCGTCCTTACGCCAAGTAACCCTCTCATGAAGAGGGTGATCCGCCTCTATTGCGGCTTTCAATTTTTCTTCCCCATGCTGCTGTGGCTGCCGATTTTCTATGAGTATCAGAAAAGAATCGGGCTCAGCGATCCGGAAATTTTCCGGATTCAAAGCGTCTATTACCTGCTGTTTCTGTTGCTGGAACTGCCCACCGGATTTTTCGCCGACCGCTGGGGTTATCGCCTGAGCTTAAAGACCGGCTCCTGGGTCCTTTTGATCTCGAATCTGCTGCCCATCTTTTTTAAAAACTATCCCGGCTTCCTGCTCCATTTCGCCCTGATCGCCCTTTCTCGCTCCTTGATCTCGGGGGCAGCCAACGCCTATCTTTACGAATTTCTCAAATTCCATGGAGCCGAGGAGGAATATAAGCGCGCCGAAGGCAACGCCCGGGCCTACGGATTGGTCGGCAAGGTTGTTTGTTGGGCGGGCGTGGGAGCCATGATGCAATGGCACATGACCCTGCCCTATTGGCTGACGGCCCTTTGCGCCGGCTTAGCCCTCCTGTTCGCCCGACAATTACCGGATCATTTCTTCGGCAGAGAGCGCAAAAAGCCCCAATATATAGGCCCGATTCTTAAAGCTCTCAGGGATTCTCCTCTCTTGGTCCTGATTATGATTCAAGGGACCGGAATCTTCGTCCTAAGCCGCATCGTGCAAGTGAATTTATACCAGCCCATTTTAAACGCCAAGTCCTTCGACCTGGTCTCCCACGGCTGGATCATGTCCTTAATGACCCTGGCCGAGGCCGCCGGCTCGGCTTCTCCTCACTGGGTACGCAGGGTCCTAAGCGATATGGCCGCCGTATTCGTGCTGACTGCGGCCGTCGCCCTCTGCCTATCCTGGATCGCGCTTTCGCCAAAGGGTGCTGCCCTGGCGGGCTTGCTGGCGCTGGCCTACGCCATGGGGCTGGCCTATCCCATCCAAAGAAAATTGCTCAACGACGCCATCGCCGACGGCAGCACGCGCGCGGTGCTTCTTTCCACCGAGTCGATCATCGACCGGGCGGCCTGCGCCATGGTGGCTCCCTTCGTGGGAGGCTTTGTCGCGGCCGGCCGAATTTCGCCGTTTCTCAACATCCTGGCTTTCGCAACGATACTCCTGATGCTGATCCTGGCCGCAGCGCTTCCCGCCGCGCGCAAATCTTCGGTAAACTATGTGAATGCTTGAGCGCGCTAAAAAGTTCTATGAAGAGCACGAAGCAGCCTGCACCATCGGATTTTTCGCCGCCGGCTTTATTTTCGATACCATGGCCGTCGGCCGCATCAACAGCCCACACAACGTCATCCATCAAGCCGCCTATCTTTCGCTCTGTGCCTGGCTTATCAGTTTGGAATGGCGCGAAACCTACGGCGACTTTTCGCCTCCGCGCGGATTCGTAACAGCCTGGCGCTATCATAAGGGCGCCACTCACTTCATGCTGGGCACCCTGCTCAATATTTACACCCTGTTCTATTTTAAAAGCGCCTCCTTGGGCATTTCCCTACTTTTCCTGTTGATCATGGCCGGTTTACTAGCCATCAACGAGCTTAAGCCTTTCGAGAATTACGGCAGCACCTTGCGCATGGTGCTGTTCAGCCTTTGCCTTATTTCTTATTTCGGCTATCTGATTCCCATGCTGTTGGGCTGGATCGGCGTTCTACCCTTTATAGGCTCCGTGGCGGCGGCGGCCTTGGCGGTGGGTTCGCTGGTCAGATATCTGCGACGGCGCCTGCCCGAACACCCTCAAATCATCCAGGAGCATGTCCTGCTGCCCTTTATCGTGGTGGCCATTGTCTTCGCGGGGCTGTACTTCTTTAAAATAACGCCGCCGGTCCCCCTTTCTCTTTCCTCGATCGGAATTTACCACGATGTGCGCCGCGAGGGCGGCCAATTCGCCTTGATCATGACGCGTCCGCGCTGGAAGTTCTGGCAGCGCGGGGATCAAACCTTTTTAGCGCGCCCAGGGGATAAAATCCACTGCTTTATCAGCGTGTTTTCACCGGGCCGCTTCCGGGAGCGCCTGCAGGTGCGCTGGTTGTATCGGGATCCCGCGGCCGGTTGGCGGGATTACGGGGCCATTCCCCTGGACATCAC
>MGUO01000070.1:0-864 GCA_001800015.1 Elusimicrobia bacterium RIFCSPHIGHO2_02_FULL_57_9 | reverse complement strand
TGGAACCCTCGGATAGCCGCGAACTTGGGCGCATCGACTTAACCATAATCGCCGACGACTCAACCGAGCCGCCCGTCACCCGCACCATTTGGCGCTGATTAAAAAAAGACATAAAGCCCATTTCATAATAGGACCATTGGCCCTGTTTTTTGGTACCAAAGGACTCTATTGCCCATCCACCCTGGCGATTATAATTTACAGGATCATGCCGCGAAATATTGTGCGAATCGTCCTGGGTATAGGCCTGAGCGCCGTTTTAGGCCATGAGGCGCCGGCGATTCAAACAGAGCCGCAGCAGGATTCAGTCATGACCCGCGCGGTCGGCTGGACCGACTTTCCCCGGCCTGATCCTCAAACTTTGGCTTGGCTTGCCTCGCGGATTCCGGGACTGGCCGCGCAGAACGTGCGGACTATTTCCCTGGAAGCCGCTGATCTGGCCATGCAGCAAGCCTGGAAAGCGAAGGAGACCTATCTCGACATCCTGACCAGCCCATACTTTCAGCGGGGCCAAAACCAGGTATATTACGTGCCTCAAGACGTTTTAGAGCGTATCGACCAAAAATACATCCATGGCGCCCTGCGCGTTTCCGGGACCACGACGGAGGACCAGCCTTTCCATATGCAGGCCCTCGTTGTCGGGGGAAGCTACGTCCATTTCCTATACGACCAGACTCAAGAATTCCGCTTCAAAGACAAGTCCAACGAGATTAAAATAACGAACGCGGGGCACGTTGCCGCTCAAATACAAGGCGCGGCCGACGTGACCATCCAAGGTGTGGGCGGCTGCGGCTGCCTGTTATTCATATGCGGCTGCGCCGAAATCCAGCGGATGACTAAAATGCCGGACGGCAAGCTGAGCGTGGA
>MGUO01000069.1:1877-5174 GCA_001800015.1 Elusimicrobia bacterium RIFCSPHIGHO2_02_FULL_57_9 | reverse complement strand
CCCGCAGGAAGACGCAACAGATCCCCCCGATAAGCCCCTGACGCATCTTTAAAAGATCACCAGCCGGCGCCCGCCCATTTGGTATAATCGGGGTCCGTCATGAAAACCCCTCGGACGAAGGCCGTTCTATTCGACTTTGGCGGCACGCTGGATTACGATGGGGTGGCCTGGGCCGATCGTTTTTATCCGCTGTATCAAGAACAGGGCATTGATGTTCCTCGCCCGCGATTCAACCAAGCTTTTTACACTTCCGATGATGGTCTTCCAGCTCGCTTCAACCTGAAAGGCCTTTCCCTGGAGAACACTCTTTTCCTCCAGGTCGGCGAGGTGATCGAAATCCTAGCCCCTGGGCGGATGGATGCTCGCGATAAGGTGGTGCGGCGCTTTTTGGGGGCTTGCCGCTCCCATTTTAAGCGCAATCGTCCCCTCCTGGAACAACTGGCCAAGCGCTACCGGCTGGGCGTCGTTTCCAATTTCTACGGCAATCTGGACGCAATCCTGCGCTCGGAGGGCCTGGCGGACCTTTTTGAAGCCGTGGCTGACTCCGGCGTAGTGGGAGCCGCAAAACCAGAACCCGGAATCTTTTTGCACGCCATAAAGGCCCTGGGAGCCAACGCGCGGGAATGCCTTATGGTGGGCGATTCCATTGCCCGCGATATGCGCGGGGCCGAGGGCCTGGGCATGGCGCACGCGCTGATTAATCCCGGTCCAGGCTCTTGCTGCGAAAAAGCCTGGACGATTAAAATTCTGCCCGACCTGGCCGGGAGGTTGGCATGATCGCGGGCATTATCGCCGCGGGCGACGGCCTGCGCCTTCGCGACAGCCATCCCCATCTCGTAAAACCCTTGGTTCCCGTGGCCGGAACCCCTCTTTGCCATTGGGTGGTCGGCTCCCTGCGTCAAGCCGGCATCTCGGACTTTACCGTTCTGTTCAACAGCAAAGGCCGGGCCGTCTCAAAAGATTTGGAGGCCTGCTTTCCTAAAATACGCTGGTCTTTCCTGGTAGCCGATACCGCTTCTTCTTGGGAGAGCTTTCGCCTGATCTGCCAAGACATGGCCCGCCGAGCGAACCGTTTCGTTATCAGCACCGTGGATTCCTTAATCCCCCCCGCCGAGGCGGCACGTTTCACCCGGGAAATGGAAAGCCGCGGAGTAGACGCGGGGCTCGCCCTCACGGGATTTATCGATGATGAAAAGCCGTTGTGGGCGCAAATCGGCGCCGACGGCTCTATCGCGGCCTTGGGCCAACAGGTAAGACATAGGGTCCACGCCACCTCAGGGCTTTATTACATGACCGCAAGGCTGGCCCGGCGCATGCCCGAGACGGCCGCGCATAATTGCTTGCGCCGGTACTGGACCGCGCTGGTCTCAAGCGGCGCGCGCGTGGGCGGCGTTGTTCTTTCCAAGACCATAGACGTGGATCGTCCTCAAGACATAAAGGAAGCGGAAAGCTTTCTAAAAGAATTAAGCCAGGTGGCCCCATGGTAAAGTGCCTCGGTATTTTTCGTGAAAGGCAGAATTCCCCGAACCGGCAGACCGACGACGCGCTGATTCTTAAAGCCGTGATGGAACAGCTGCAAATCCAGCGCTTTGAAACCTTTCTCATGGAGCCACAAGCCGCGGACCGCGAGGATTTAAACGGTTGGGATATGATCGTGGCTATGTGCGAGACTTACCCCCGGCTAATGCGGCTTAAGGAGCTGGCTAATTCCGGCCGGCTCATCGTCAATCCCCCGGAGGCGGTTTTGGGCTGCTACCGCGTCAAGATGATGGAAGCCTTCCGCCGAGCCCCCGGCCTGCTCTATCCCGAAACCGAAATACGGCCGACGGCAGCCCCCTTCCCGCTCGATGCCTTCAGCGAGCGGGGTGTTTGGATTAAACGCGGAGACGTTCATAATACCTGCGATCATGACGTGGTCTTTGCCTTGAGTTGGGACGAGGCCGAATCGGTGCGCCGCGATTTCGAGCGCCGTGAAATTTCGTCCCTGCTGCTGCAGCGGCACATCGACGGCGATCTCATCAAGTTCTATGGCGTGGGGCCCGGTCAATGGTTTACCTGGTTCTACCACGACCCGCAAACCGCGCGTAAACTTCCTTTTGAGATCGAGGATCTCGCCGTCCAGGCCGAGACCGCGGCCAAGGCCGTGGGGCTTGAGATTTTCGGCGGCGACGCCATCATCTCCTCGGAAGGGCCCGTCACTATCATCGACATCAACTCCTGGCCGAGCTTCGCACGCGTGAGGAACGAAGCCTCGGTGCAAATCGCCCGGCGCCTGCGCGCCCGGCTGCGCCAAGCCCAAATTCAAACCACCCAAGACAGGTTGAATTCATGAATGCCGCCGAAGAAATCAAATACTCCGCCGGGCCCAAATCCCGCGCGATGTTCACGGAAGAACAGGACTATATCGCTCCCGGCTTGCAATCCATCGCCATCTTTTCCCAAATCGCCATGGACAGCGGCAAGGGCTGCGTTCTGCGCGATGTGGACGGCAACGAATACCTCGATTTTGTCGCCGGCATCGGCGTGGCATCCGTGGGCTATTCCCATCCCGATTATGTGCGCGTGATGGGGGAGCAGCTTGCCAAAATAACGATCGGCAGCTTTACCTCGGCCCATCGCCTCTCTTTCGTGAAAAATTTGGCCCGGATAACCCCGGAGGGATTAACTCGAATCCAACTCTATTCCTCCGGCGCCGAAGCGGTGGAGGCCGCGGTGCGCCTGGCTAAAAGCCGCACCAAACATTACGAGCTGATCGGTTTTTGGGGGGGATTCCACGGCAAAACCGGCGGCGTGCTGGGCGTTTTAGGCGATGGATTCAAGCACGCCCTCGGCCCCTTGATGCCGGGATTGCATCTGTCTCCCTATCCCAATCCGGCGCGCTGCCCATTCGGCGCCAAGGGCGAGCACGACTGCGCGGCTCACTGCCTGGATTTCCTGCGCGAAACCATCCGCCGCTCGACCACCGGCGCCCTGGCCGCGATCATCGCCGAACCTATTCAAGGCACCGCGGGCAATATCATCCCTCCTGCGGGCTTTCTAAGAGGACTCAAGGAAATCGCCCGCGAATGGGGCGGACTTTATATTTCGGATGAAATGATCACCGGCTTCGGCCGCACGGGCCGCTGGTTCGGCGTCGGGCACGACGAAGTCGTGCCCGACGTCATGACCGTGGGCAAAGGGATGGCCGGCGGTTTCCCCGTTTCGGGCGTCATCACCTCCAATGAAATCGCCGCCTCCAAGCCCTTCGCCAATCCCAGCGGTTCTTCCTCCAGCTATGGCGGCAATCCCTTTGCCTCG
>MGUO01000069.1:0-1794 GCA_001800015.1 Elusimicrobia bacterium RIFCSPHIGHO2_02_FULL_57_9 | reverse complement strand
TTTGATCAATCCCAAAACCGGCGAGCCCCTGGAGGCCCCTCTGTGCCGCCGGCTTTTCGAAGATTGCTTGAAGCGCGGTCTGCTGACCATGTCCTACAATCCCTCGTTGCGCATCAATCCTCCGCTTAATATCACGGAAAAAGAAGCCCTGCGCGGCGCGGATATCTTTGAAGAGGCTTTGACGGCCTTCGAGAAAAGATCGTGAAAGGAGCCCTCGTCGGCTTCGGCCGCGTCGCGCAAAACGCGCATGCCCCGGCCTTGCGCGAGTCTCCCCGGTTCGCCATTACGGCCGCGACGGATCAAAGCCCCGCCCGCTTGAAAGCGGCTCAAGACTGCTTTCCCGGCATCAGAACCTATCCCACTTATGAAGCCCTTCTGGCCGCCGAGCTCGACTTGGATTTCGTGGATATCGCCACGCCGCCTTTTCTGCACGGCGCCCAGGTTCTGGCCGCTTTGCGGCGCGGCTGTCATGTATTGTGCGAAAAGCCTCTGACCTTAAATTCCGAGGAGTTTGAATCCATACGCCGGCAAGCGGCCGCAGCCCGGCGCACGGTTTTTACCGTGCATAACTGGGCCTATTCGCCCCAATGGCATAAGATTTTTGAATGCGTAAAAACCGGGGCTCTGGGGCGGATTGTAGATGTGGATCTGCGGGTTTTGCGCACCGCCCCGGCCGCCGGCGTCACGGCCGGGGATTGGCGCCAAGATATACGGATGGCGGGAGGCGGCATCCTCGTCGACCACGGCTGGCACAATCTTTATCTGATCCATCGCCTCATGGGGGACACGGCGCATGCTCCCGAGCTGAAAAAACTTCATCAGTCGCGGCCCGGCGTTGAGGATGAAATATCCCTTTCCTTCAAATTCCCCTCGGGCCAAGCCGAACTTTTTTTGACTTGGAGGGCTTGCTCGCGCTCCAATTGGGCTCTGATCCGCGGCAAGCGCGCCAGCTTGGAATTGCGGGATAATACCGTCCTGCTGTCCCCGGCCGAGGGCCCGGCCCGAATTTTTACCTTTCCGGAAAAACTCTCGGCCGGCTCGGC
Source organism: Elusimicrobia bacterium RIFCSPHIGHO2_02_FULL_57_9 (assembly GCA_001800015.1). Classification (GTDB taxonomy): domain Bacteria; phylum Elusimicrobiota; class Elusimicrobia; order UBA1565; family UBA9628; genus O2-02-FULL-57-9. Next base: position 751 of record MGUO01000069.1, on the reverse strand, counting down.
GCATCCCCAATGGTTCAAGGCCATGCTCGCCGATTTTCCCAAAGACGCGGAAAACAACTTGGCCGAGGCCTCTTTCTGCCTGCGCGCGATTTCTCAAGCTTATGAGAACATGGCGACCCCGGTTGCCGGGCGATCATGAACGCCATCCTGTTTATTACCCATCCCCAATTCATGTTCGAACGCATCGGAGGGCTTACGGTTTTGGAAAGACAATTATTCACCGCCAAACGCGCCGGTTTGGACAAAATTTGGATCAATGGGCAAAAGCCTAACGACAAAGCCCTGGCCGCCCTGCGCCTCCCCGAGGGGCTCACTCTTGTCTGGTCAAGCGAAGAAGACGCGGCCAAGCAATGCCGGCCTCCCTATTTCGTGATCTCCGCGGATAATTTTACCCGCGTGGCGGCCTTGCGCGAAATCATCGCCAAACCGCCGCAGTTTCCCCTCGCCTATAACGGCGGGAAAGGCGCCCCCGTGGTTGAAGCCGTCCCTTTTGCCGTGGACCGCAATCCGACCTGGAGATCACAGCCCATGCCGGAAGGCTCCTATGCCCCGATTTCCCTTGACTGCGCAAACAAGAAAGCCCTGGTAAGCTGGCTGATGGTCATCGGCAACAAGCCGCAGGACGGTTTCATGGCCCGGAATTTCGACCGGCACATTTCACAGGCCGTTTCACGCCGCTTGTTGAACACTTCAGTGACGCCCAACATGATGACGATCTTCAGCTCGGCCCTCGGGCTTTTAGGGGCGGCCT
>MGUO01000068.1 GCA_001800015.1 Elusimicrobia bacterium RIFCSPHIGHO2_02_FULL_57_9 | reverse complement strand
AAGTGGGTCATCGGTTTTAAATCCGCGCTCATGGCGTCTATTTCCTGCTCAAGCCTGGCGGCCGCATCCGGGGGAAGACCTCGGTCTAGGGGGGGGCTCAGGCGGTTGAGCCTGTTTTCCGGCGTGGCCAAGAGAGCGCCGGCGATAAAAAGCTCTTCCTGAATCCGGTTGAGTTTTCCGGCGAGCTCCGCCAGGGCCTTATCTCCCTCCAGAGCCGCTAAAACCGCGCCCAAGCAGGAATTCAGCTCGTCGACGTCTCCGTAGGACGCCACGCGCGGGTGGTATTTGGGGACCCTGTCGCCGCCCCAAAGCCCGGTTTCTCCGGTGTCTCCGGTTTTGGTGTATATCTTCAACTAGGCCATTTTGCCAAATTCGGCGCGCTTTGACTACCAACTCGCCGCAAATGTTCGGATAGGAAAGCTTCGGCCTTGGCGTAAAACTTGAGGCGGTTTTCCGGGCGGGCAAAGCCGTGCCCTTCATCTTTGAAAAGCATATATTCCACGGGCTTGCCCTTGACGCGCAGGGCTTCCACGATCATTTCAGCCTCGGCTTGCTTTACCCGCGGGTCATTGGCCCCTTGCGCGATGAGCAGAGGGATTTTAATTTTATCGGCCGAGAACAGGGGGGATCGTTTCTTTAGAAAATCGGCTTCGGTGTCCACGTCGCCCACGCGCAAATCAAAAATCCGTCGCATGGGTTCCCAGTATGGGGGGATGGATTTAATCAGGGTGATGATATTGGAAGGTCCCACGATATCCACCGCGCAGCAGTAAAGATCCGGGGTAAAGGCCGCGCCGGCCAAGGCGGCGTAACCGCCGTAAGAGCCGCCGTAAATGGCCACGCGTTTGGGATCGGCGATGCCTTGCTTGACGGCCCAAAGGACCGAATCGCTTAGGTCGTCCTGCATCTTGGCGCCCCATTGCTTGTCGCCGGCATGGAGGAATTTCTTGCCAAAGCCGGTCGATCCCCTGTAATTGACCTGGAGCACGCCGTAGCCTTGATTAGCCAGCCACTGCGCCTCGGGATGATAGCCCCAGCTGTCGCGCACCCAAGGCCCGCCGTGGACATGGAGCACCAGAGGCAGGGATTTAGCCTCCATCCCGGCGGGCACCGTGAGATAGGCCTGCAATTTAAGGCCGTCGCGCGCCGCGATTTCAACCGGTTTCATGGGAGAAAGCGCGTGCTCTTCCAGTTTCGGGCGCGTGCTGAATAGAAAGGACCCTGTCCTGGTTTTTCGCTCGTAGCGATAATAGCGCGCGGGCGCGCGGTCGTTATTATAGAGAACCAGCCAGGTTTGATCGGCGTTGTCGCGGCTGACGATTTGAAAATCACCCTCGGCCAGCTTTTCAAGCGCGGCGAAATCCTCGTTGAGGGATTGATCCAGCAGGGTCCAGCGCAGACGGTCCTGCTCGAAAGCCACGGCCTGGATGTGGAAATCCGCGGGATGGATCATCACCCCGCCGACGTCCGCTCCTTCGCGCGCAGCCAAAATATTTTTTTCTTTATTATCCAGGCTGATTTGCCAAAGGACCGTGGTATCCGAGTCCAGGCTTGATTCCAGATAAAGCCCAAGGTTATCCGGCGTAAAGCCATGGGCGCCGCCTTGATCATCCGGACCCCAGGACATGAGGGTTTTCCAGGGGTCTTGCGGGTTTTGCCTCAGGCGAAGCTCGGTGCCGCCGTCCGGCCGCATGGCCTTGGCGCCGCGCACCTTGAATGCATTATCGGCCAGCCAGCCGGTCACATCCCCGGGGTTTTCAACCTCCAGCCTCATTTCGCCGGTTTTAAGATAAAGCCGGTAAACGTCATGCAGGCGCTTGTCGCGCACATTCAAGCCGATCAAGAGTTCGTCAGGGATACGCCAATGCGAGCCCACGATCTGGGCTTGCGCGCCGGGGTGGGGGGTGAGATCCTGAGGGGCGGAGCCTGCGAGATCGCTTAGGTATAGATGCCAGTTCTCATCCCCGTCTTTATCCTGGATATAAATAAGGCCGCGGCCGTCCTCAGTCCAAAAATAATTGCGTATGCCGCGGCCGCGGTCGGCGGTTACGGGTTTGGCTGCGCCGCTCACCGGGCCGGCCCATATATTAAGCACGCCCTCCTCCGGGGCCAGGAAAGCCATTTGCTTGCCGTCGGCAGATAGCTTCGGCGATGCCTTTTCGGGATTGCCGAAAAGCAGCTCGCGCGGGATTGGCTTGGGCCGGTTATTCATGCTAAAATCTTCAAATCCTGGTTTTTGCGGCGCGTTCGTCTAGCGGCCTAGGACATCGCCCTCTCAAGGCGGAGATCACGGGTTCAAATCCCGTACGCGCCACCAGGTTTCTAGCCTCAGTTTATACCAAAAAAACCCCGGCCATATCGGCAGGGGTTTTGAGTTGCGACGCTTGAGAAATTAGGTTAGCTTAGGTGCTTGCTGATGAGCTTGGTCATCTCGAACATATTAACCGTGCCCTTTCCGCCGAATATTGGCTTCAAATTCTCGTCCGCGTTGATGTTGCGCCGATTCTTGGCGTCCTGCAGCTTGTTTTTCTTAATATAAACCCAGAGTTTTTTGACCACTTCGGTGCGGGGAAGGGGCTTAGCGCCCACAACCTTCGCCAAGGCCGGGCTGGGCTTGAGTTCCTTCATGAATGCGGCATTCGCTTTTTTCGCCATTTTAACTCTCCTGATTCCTGGAATTACTCAGATTTTCGCTGTTTTTGATTCGCAGGTCAAGGCTTTTATGCCTTTTCCAGGTCCAATTTCTCGACGGCGCGGATGGCCATTACCCCGGTTTGGCGCACTTCCCCGCGGACATGAGAGCCTTTTAAATCCTCGAGAGAATGCCATTTCATGCCTTCATGCTCGGCGGGGGAGAAAATGGCTTTTCCGTCGCGTGCCCGGCAAAAGTAGATGAGATCGATATGTTGGGGATGGTTGGGAATATTCTCAAGCTGGACGTGGTCGGGGATATGCATAGTGCGGACCCCGTCTTCTTGAGATTCTTTGGCTCTTTTAGGAGAAAGGATCTCCGCTTCCAAGCCGGTCTCTTCCCGGATTTCGCGCAGCACCGCTTCTTCTGGAAGCTCGCCTTCATCGATATGCCCGCCCGGAGGCAGCCACATTTTGAGCTTTTTGTGGAAAAGCAGCAGGGTTTTGCCATCGCGGACCACGTAGCCCGTCGCTACGAAGTGCCTTTCCCGCATCAGCCGGTTTGACGCAGGGACTCGAATTTCCGCCGCTCGGCGATTTTCTTCATTTCGGCGGCCGCGGCCGGATTTTGCCTGAGAACAAGGTCAAAATTCCCGGCCGCCAGGACAAAAAGAGCGACGGGTTCAAGGCATTTTATGGTCGCGGTGCGGGGCTCCCGGGAAATAAGGGCGATTTCCCCGAAAAAGTCTCCAGGTCCGAGGTTTTGTACCGTTTTGGAAAATAGAAATCCTGTTTTGACCTTTACCTCCACTTTTCCGCTTTGAATGATGTAAAAGGCGTCCCCTATTTCTCCCTGCTTAAATACGGTTTCGCCCTTGCGGCAGGAAAAAAGCATGATATAGGGGATAAGGCGTTCTATTTGGCCTATGGTCAGGGGCGTGAAAAAATCGACCTTGCGCAGCATGGCGGCCAGCAGGCCGAAATCCGGGTTTTGAACCTCTATTTTTTCCATTGGCTTAAAAATCGCCGAGCTTGTTCGGCCGCCTGAAAACCTGAAAACATGGCGCCCTCAATAGCCGGACCCTGGGTGTCAACGCCGGCAAAAAACAGCCGGCCTTCCGGACGGCGCAGCTCTTCCTGGATTTTACTTAAATAACCGGGTCCCATAATAGGCATGGCATGGCCCCAGCGGATGATGTTTAAATCCTCGATTTGAGCGGCGGCCCCGGGAAGCACTTTTTCCACGTCCGCCAGCACCAGTTTTCGAATTTCCTCATCGGAGCGAGACTGCAGCCAGCGCCGGCCATCGCCAGAGCCCATGGGCATGGAGGCCTGGGCCACCTGCCCGACTTGCTTGGACGGAGGGCCTTCCAGGCGCTCGCCCCCGGGGAAGGTGATGTCCGCGAAGGACAGCTTCGGGGTCCAGAGCACGAAGGCCTTCTCAAAAACCGGTTTTTTAAACTGCATGGCGACGTTGGCGTAGGCGGAATAGCGCACCGCGGCCAGGGCTTTTTGTTTTTTTTCGGAGAGTCCGGTGGTAATCCGGCGGGTAATAAAGCTGGGAACGGCCAGGATCGCGGTTTGCGCCTTGATTTCATAGCGCTTGTCCCCGCGGCGGAAAATCACGCGCACATGGTCTTGGGAGGCAATCACCCGCTCGACCATGGCCCCGGTTTTGATTCGACCGCCTAGATTTTTGGCCAGGGCTTGCGCGATTTCGCCTAAGCCCCCGGGCCAGCTGTAAGAGTCGGGAATCTCGGAGGCCATGTACATGAGTCCGAAGAAGGCGGAATAGTCCTTGGCCCCGGTCCCAAAAATATCGCGGCAGTAATAGTCGCCGATTTGGGCCGCGAAACGGCCGTAATTCTTGAGCAGATAATCCCAGAAACTGATGGAATCGTATTCTTGGAGCGCTTGGGGGTCGGACTCCTGTATGGGAATGGTCAACTTGCCTTCGGCGTCGATCTGCTTAAGCCTGGCCCATAATCCCTTAAGCTGGGCGCGTTGCGCGTCATCCGACGCGACTTCGGAAAATCCCTTTTCGGAAATCCACTCCTCGAGCAGGCGCCCGTTTTCCCAGTAGATATGCACCGGGCTTTTGAATTTTAAGGGATAAATGCCCAGCTCTGAGAACATTTTGAGAATAGGCCCTTCCGGCTCCGAGGTGTACACCGCGCCGGAGGCGTAGGACCAGCGCGAGAAATTTTCGCGCCGGGTTTTGCCGCCGGGCTCGTCGTCTTTCTCCAAAACCACGACCTTTTTGTCTTTAAGAGAGTAGGCCGCGCTTAGGCCCGAGAGCCCGCCGCCGATGATGGCCGCCTCATATTCGCCGAAGAACTCCGCCGGCTTAGGTTCCTTGGAGCCGGCCGCATCGCGGATATGGGCGTGGCAGGAAGCGCAGCTTTCGCCTTTAAAAGACGCGGCCGCCGCGGGGCTCAATAAAGGCAGCAGAAGGCTTAGGGCGCTTGAGACCAACGGCCAGACCACGTTTTTAAACCGCCGGTGAACCCAAAGCCATTGGCTGGGGTTGGCCCGGATCCAATCCTCGACTTTGCGAGCTAGAATTTCCGTGGCTTGGGCGGGATGGCTCCGGGCTTGGCCCAAATCCAGCTCCGGCTCGACGATCCCGTGAACCAGGCCTGAGGCGTCGCGCTTCTGCCTCGCGGGGATAATGGCCGCTCCCGTGCGTTGGGCCAAAGAGCCGACCGCGGCGAGGGTGTCCACTTTAACGCCGAAAAAAGGAACGGGAATTCCCATGGGCGGGGGGGCGTATTGGTCCAGCACGAAGCCGATGGACTCGCCTGCTCGCAAGCCCTTGAGCACCAGGGGCATGGTGCGCGGCGGGTAGGCGCAGCGGATGTTGACCGAGAGCCTGACCGCCTCCATTTTCTTATGCAGCCATTCAGGCTTTAAATGCCGGGTCACCATGGTTATCGGGATGCCCCTCAGGGCGCCGGCGGCCGCCATCAGCTCCCAATTGGCCAAATGAGCCGAGACGAAAAGCACGCCTTTTCCCTTGTCATGGGCCCGTTTCCAATTCTCCAAGCCCTCAAACCGGCTGACTTTTTGAGCGTAGCGGCGATAATGCCCGGGCAGAGGGGAAAGCATATGAAGAATTTCAAGGGCCAGGATTCCATAATGCCGATAATTTTCATTGAGCAGGCGACTCCAGCCGGCTTCCTTAAGCTCGGGCAGGCAGCGCCGGATATTGTCATAGGCGATTTTCCGCCGCCGGGGATCCAAAACCAGATAAAGGCGGCCCAGGCGCGGCCCCAGCCAAAGCTCGAAAGGCCGCGGCAAAAAGGAAACGGCCAGGCCGAGAGTGGACAGGACAATCCGGATAAGCGCGGAAAGAATAGGATTCAAGGTTAGATTTTACCAAAAAGGCGCTTGAACCAGCCGAAAACCCCTCCCCGGTGAAGCGCGCAATAGCCCGGGGGCTCGGTGTTCGTCAGAAACAATTCCTTGCGGCGATCGGGGCAGCCCGCGCGCGCGCGCAGACCGGAGACCGGGTCGATAGTGATGGATACCAAGCCTTGCGGCTGGGCGAACTGCCTGGGGCGCAGATCGGCTATCGCCTGCATCATGAACGCCGCCCAAATGGGAAGCGCATCCTTGGCGCCGGTGGCGTTGATCGCGCGGTGCTGATCATCGCCCACCCATATTCCCGCCAAAAGCTCCGGCGTATAGCCGATAAACCAAGCGTCGCGCCCGTCGTTGGTGGTGCCGGTTTTGCCGGCCAGCGGCCTGTCCCAAGACAGGCGCAAAAGCACCTTGGCGGTTCCTTCGCCGACCACGCTTTGAAGCAGGGACGTCATCAGATAACTGAGAGCCGGATCGAATTCCGTCTCGCGTTCGAAGCGGGAAAACTCAAGAATAGTCCCATCGGCATCCGTCACCGCTTCGATGAGCTGCGGGGTGACCCGGAAACCTCCATTGGCAAAAGAGGCATACGCCCCTGAGATTTCCAAAAGATTGACCTCTGAGCTGCCCAGCGCCGTGGCCAGGCTGTTTTCCAAGGGACTCTGAATGCCCAGCCTCCGCGCGAAGGCCGTGATTTTTTCCGTCCCGGTTTTTTCAGCGAGGGTCAAGGTGGCGGCGTTAAGAGAATGGGCCAAGGCTTGGCGCAGGGTGGCCGTGCCGTAGTAAATTCCATTGTAATTGGAGGGGTTCCAAGTTTCCAGCAAAGCCTTGGGGTATTTTTTAGGTTTATCCTCCAAGATGGTGGCGGGCGTAAATCCCGCTTCCAGGGCCGCGGCGAAGACCAAGGGTTTAAAAGCGCTTCCCGGCTGGCGTTGGGCTTGGGTGGCGCGGTTAAACTGGCTTTCGCCGAAATCCCGTCCGCCGCTCAAGGCTAATACGCGTCCGGTGTTCGGCTCCAGAGCGACAAGGGCTCCTTGAGGCTTGACCAAGCGCATGACGCGCTGGGCGGCTCTTTGCAGCAGCGGATCCATGTTGGTATAAATGCTTAGACCGTGGCGGAAAAGCGTGTCGTCGCCGTAGCGCGGCAAAAGCTGGCGGATCACCTCGGCGATGAAATAATCGTGATCCCGCTTTTCGCCCTGAATCGGCTTGGCGCGACGCAGCTCGATCGGCTTGATCAGCGCCTGATTCAGCTCCTGAGCCGTGATCACCCCTTCATCGTGCATGCGCTTTAACACGAAATCCCGGCGCTCCTTGGCGGCCTGAGCGTTGCGAAAGGGATTATAGCGGTAGGGGGAGCTGATCAGGCCGGCCAATAGCGCGCAGTCGGTCAAAGACAGGTCTTTTAAGGCTTTTGAGAAATAGAATTCGCCGGCGGCTTTGATTCCCGCCACGCTGGTTAAGCCGTCCTGGCCCAGGTAAATGTGGTTAAGATAAAGGGCAAGTATTTTTTCCTTGCCGTAGCGCATTTCCAGATACAAGGCCAGGGCCGCTTCCGCGATTTTTCTTCTTAAATTGCGTTTGGGATTTAAAAAAATGTTCTTGGAAAGTTGCTGGGTGATGGTGCTGGCGCCCTGCAGCCCGCGGCGGCCGCTTAGATTGGCCTTAAGGGCGCGTCCAACGGCGCGGTAATCGATGCCCCAATGCCAGTAAAATCTCTTATCTTCAACCGCTACAACGGCTTTCTTGAGCAGTTCGGGGATTTCCGCGGCGACGGCGGGCTCGCGCCGCACATTTTTTGGCCCCGACAATTCCGCGGCCAGCTCCGGTTCGAAAGTTGTGGATGGGACGGCCGCTCCGGATGAGTCGACGATTTTCCAGCAATCTTTTTGGCGGGTCAGCTCAAAAAGACCCGGCTGCTGAGCCTGCCGCGGGGATTTAAATCCCCGCAAATAAACCTTGAGCTTGGGATCCTGCCAGGAAAATTGGCCCGCGGCGCTCATGCCGTCGTTTTTTGAATACCCCAGCCGCTCTAACCGTTGCATCAGGCGATCGGGGGAGGAAGCGATACGCTCATCCACTATGAAGGGAGCGGCATAAATCCTGGTTGAAAAGCTCTCGCCCAGCCCGCCCAGGACCAGACGAGAAAGTTTAAGCTCCGCATAGAAAGCCAGAATGCCGGCCAGCGCGGCCGCGGCGGCCGCCGCCGAAAGCAGGGAAACGGCGCTGCGTTTGGCGCGTTTGATCATGGTGTAAGAATATTAAATTTAGCGGTTATGAATAATTCGTGGGCGGATTGGAGGATGATGCGGCGCAACCGCGGCGGGTATTTGTGGTGGCGGCGCAAAAAAAGCTTGACGTGCCGCGCGGCTTGCCTGGAGGCGTGGCCTTCCAGGGTATTGGCGACCCAGGCTTTGGGAAAAAAGATATCGCCTGTTTTTTGTATTTCCTCGAGCAGCTCCAAGCTCGGGGTTATTAAGGGAAGGGAGTCCTTGGTTCGGAGCGGATGGTGCAGGCATTTTAGCGCGGCCTCCACCCATTCCTCACGCTGCCGGTTTTTCATGTCTTTAAGACCGGCGAAAAAAGCGGCGCGCTCTTCTCGGCTCCCGGAAACCGCGGGAATCAAAAATGAGAAGCGTTTCTTGCGGTCCGGATTTTCAATGCGGCGGCGTTGCTGCGCGAGAATTTGCGGGGAGGCCGGCGTATCGCGCAGGGCAAGCTCCAAGGCCAGGCTGATCATGTCGTTTTCCGAAAGCTCAAGCCCCGGGATATTCAGCTCATTGCGCCAAATCTTTTCCAGTTTCTTGACGCCGGCGGGGGTCAAGGCCACGGCGCGGAAGGCTTTGAAATAAGCCGATTTTAGAGAGAGACCTTCGGTTTTCCCGATCAGTTCCCAAAGCCGGGCTTCAATTCCGGGGGCCGCGAGCCGCCTTTCTTCGGCCGGCAAAAAGCGCCAATAGATTTTTTGCATGGATCTCAAAAGGTTCTGAACATTAAGTTCGTCGCTTTCGTTGGAGAGGGCGGCCGAAGCGGCGGACAGGAAATCCCGGGGCGATGTCCGCCGTTCCAACAGCGAGTCCCAAAGTGAAAGCCAGGCGACGGCGCGCAACAAGGGATCTGCCAGGGACTGCGCGTTATTGAGGAGGTAGCGGCGGCTGGTCTTATCCAGCTCCAATAAACCGTAGGCCAGGCCCGAACGGTCGTGAAGGATAAAGTCGGGAGCCGGCAGCCCGGCCGCTTCCTTAATGAGGGAGCTTGAACCGGCCAGGTCGACGGAAAAAGCCTTGGCGCCTGTTGAATAAAATAATACCGGTTCCAGCTTTTGATCCCACAGTCTGCCGCGCCCCGATGTGTCGGTTTGGCTCACCCTTAAGGATCGAATGCGCCCTTCTTTGTCCAATGACCAGGAAAGCGAAACTTTAGGATAGCCCGGCTCCTTGACCCACATGCGGCTCCATGAGCCCAGATCCCTGCCGGCGCGGCGTTCAAAAATGGCGATCAAATCATCCCACGCGGCATTGCCGAAACGGTATGCCTCAAGGTAATCGCGCAGCCCTTCCCGGAAGGCCTTGGCCCCGATCATTCTTTCCAAATGCTTCATGACCACGGGCGCTTTGTCGTAGATGATGGGGCCGTAAAGCGTTCCGGCTTCGTTTAAGTTTTCGAGATTCTGCACAACGGGATGCGTGCCGGCCGTGCGGTCGATTTCATAAGCCGCCGGGTAATGCCCAAGCAGGAAACGCAGTTCATGGCTGACTGCGGGAAATAAGGGATTGACCGATTGATCGGCCATGAAATTGGCGAAAACCTCCTTAAGCCATACGTCGTTAAACCAGCGCATGGTCACGAGATTGCCGAACCACATATGGGCGATCTCGTGGGCGATGAGATGGGCGCGCTTTAGCCGTTCGTCCGAGGTGGCGGATTCATCCAAAAAAAGAGTGGACGCATTATAGAACACCGCGCCGGGATGCTCCATGCCTCCGTATTGAAAGGAGGGGATTAGCGCGAAATCAAATTTGCCGAAGGCATAGGGCATGCCGGTATAATTTTCCAGCTCGCGTAGGGATTGGGCCGTAAGGTCGAAAATGGCGTCGCGGTTGCGCTTGATTTTGGCCGCGTCGGTTTCTCGATGGAAGAAGCGGAAATCGCGCCCATCGCGCCGGGCCGTCTCGATTTTAAATTTGCCGGCCGCGAAGGCGAAAAGATAGGTGCTGATGGGCTTGGTGGCGGCAAAATGCAGCTTTGCCCGGCCGGCGCTTTCGGAGCGGGAAAGTTCCGCGCCGTTAGCCACGGCTTTCCAGGAGGCCGGGATGTCCAGGGTCAAATCGTAGCGGGCCTTGAGGTTGGGTTGGTCGAAGCAGGGGAAAGCCTCTCTGGCGCGCGCCGGAACAAAAAGGGTATAGAGGAATTCGGCGCTTCGGTTCAGGGGCCCGTCGCCGGCGGCGAAGCTTATATCCAGGCTGTTTTCGCCCGGACTTAATTGCGAGGCGGCAATGACGATGTGTTCGTTGACATATTGGAAGGGAATATCGCGCGCGCCCTTCTTGACGGTTACGGCCGCCGCGGATGCGGGGCGGAAATCGATGATGAGCGGTGAGGACGAGTTTTTTAAGATAAAACGGAGCGTTTCTTGGCCCTGCACCGGCGCGGACGTCGATTCGGGAATTCTGAAGAGCAGGCTGTAGCGTATCTCGGAAATATTCTCGGCGCGTTGTTCGGCCAAGGCCAGGGGGACGCCCGCCTTGGGCGCAGCGGCGCAGGCCGTTGAGGACAGCATCATTAGGCCGGCCCGCAGCAGTCGGGTCAAGAAAGCAGCCTCTCCTTGCTGGCCCGAGGCAGGGACTTGATTTGAGCTTCCCGGACCAGGGCTTGCGA
>MGUO01000067.1:12996-15087 GCA_001800015.1 Elusimicrobia bacterium RIFCSPHIGHO2_02_FULL_57_9 | reverse complement strand
TAAGCTGAGAGCATACGGTCCAAGGTGAATCTTTCCGCGATGGTCGCGCGGGCGGCTTGGCCGAGGTTGCGGCGCTTGGCGGGATCGGCGCTTAATTCGTCGATTTTGGCCGCCAATTCCTGCGCCTGGCCGGGCGCCGCCAGCAGGCCGTTGACCCCGTTTTTGAGCACTTCGCAGGCGCCGTCCACCGCGCTGGCGATCACCGGCAGTCCCGCGGCCATGGCTTCGAGCAGGGCATTGGGCAGGCCTTCCCAAAGCGAGGGAAGCGCGAAAATATCCAAGGCGCAGAGCCAGGCCGCGGCGTCTTTTTGTTCGCCTAAAAGCCGCACGCGTCTTTGCAGCTGCAAGGCGTTGATCTTGGACGTTAGCCGGGTTTGTTCCGGGCCGTCGCCGATCAGCACGCAAGAAACTCTCTGGTTTGAAACGGCCGCCATGGCCTGAACCAGGGTTCTTTGGTCCTTTTGCCGGTCCAGCCGGCCGAGAGCGCCGACAAGAATATCCTCTTCGCCCACCCCCAGCTCCGCGCGTTTCCGTTCCCTTAGGCCCGGATCAATCGTCTCGGGAGGGGCGATGCCGTTGTGGATGGTCGTGATTTTCTCGGCGTCATAGCCCTGGCTGTAGATAAGATAGCCCCGGCTTGATTCGGATTCGGCAATCAGCAGGTCGTCGGCTCGTTTAAGCATCCGGTCGATGAGCAAAGAGCCGGGGGAGCGGGTCCGGTAGGTGACGCGCGGCGAGCTGACCAGGCGAAAGCGGCCCCGGGTCATTATTTTTGACACCCGGGCCAGTTGAATGGCTTGATACATAAAGGCATGAACCAGGTCCGGTCGCAGGCCCGCGATGATGTGTTTGAGCATCCCTATGTGGCGCGGGCCAGGCGTGCCGTCCATGTCCAGCGTAAAAGTCGGGATGCTTTGAGCCAAAAGTTTTTCCCCGTAGGCGCCCAGCGGTTTTAGGCTGACCACGCCCGCGACGGAAAAACGTTCCGGTTTTAGGAGGGTCGCCAGGGCGTAGAGCGTTTTCTCAGCCCCCCCTAGAGTCGTTGAGGTGCTGATAAAAAGTATTCTGGCCACGTTAGCCGGGGAGTTAGTAGGCCCCTGAGCCGCAAATCATGGCCGGCGCGGTCTTGAGTATGATTTCCAAATCGAGCCCCAGGGACCAGTGTTCGATGTAGAAAAGATCGAGAGCGAAGCGCTGTTCGCTGGAAACATCCGAGCGCCCCGAAACCTGCCAGAGTCCGGTGATGCCGGGCAGGATATTCATGCGCTTTTTGGCGGTGGCCCCGAAATGCCGCTCCAGGGTTTCCAATTCGCCGGTGGTCAGCGCCAGCGGCCGCGGGCCGACCACGCTCATTTCGCCAGCGATCACGTTGATAAATTGCGGGAATTCATCCAGGGAGAAGCGGCGCAGCCAATAACCGACGCGGGTGACCCGCGGGTCTTGCCTGGCCTTAAAAAATCCGCCTTGAGTCGAGTTAAGGTCTTTTACATCGGCGATGCGGGCTTCCGCGTCCGCCGCCATGGTGCGGAATTTAAAAGCCTCGAACACCCGTCCCTTATAGCCGAAGCGCTTTTGCTTGTAGAAAACCGGCCCCTTTGAGTCGAGCTTGATCAGCAGGCAGATAATAAACAGGGGCAGGGCGCTCAGGGCCAGAACGAAAGAGCCGAATATCAGGTCGAAGGCGCGCTTGGCCAGGAAGTTGACCCGCGTCATGGAGGCGTGCTGAATGCGATAGGCGGGCAGCCCTAGGCTATGATCCATCTGCACCTCGCCCAGGCGCAATTCCAAAAGATCGGGGACCATTTTAAAGGCAACGCCGGCCGCGTCGCAGATTTCGGCCGCGGCCAGGATGCGGTCATGCGGCAGTGAGGAGCGCAGCAGGATCAGCTCGATATAGGGGTTGGCGCGCAAAGTCTTTTCCAGCTCGGCGGCGCCGGGCAATTCCTCCAGTTCATCGACTTTAGCTTCCGGATGCCGCTGCGAGATGCGCGCGATGATTTCGCGGGCCAGGGCGTTATTTGCGCCGATTAGAAGCACCGGCCGAGCCGCCTCGCGTCGCGACATCCAATAATCGAGGCGCAGAACCAAGGC
>MGUO01000067.1:12685-12938 GCA_001800015.1 Elusimicrobia bacterium RIFCSPHIGHO2_02_FULL_57_9 | reverse complement strand
CCGTAAATATAGGTGGCGATCAAGGTGGCGCCCGCGCCCAAAACGCAGCCCTTCAGTATTTGCAGAAAGCGGTCGGAAGAGCCCATCCAGGGCTGGGTGTAAAGCCGCGAAGAATACCAGAAAATCATCAGCCACAACGGCACCACGGCGTAAAGCATTCTTTGATAAAGGTTCCAGTCCGGCTGCACTCCAATGATGGGAAACAGCGCGACCCACCATTCCCAGCGGAAGCGCGCCAGGTAGGCCAGAGCGA
>MGUO01000067.1:9105-12664 GCA_001800015.1 Elusimicrobia bacterium RIFCSPHIGHO2_02_FULL_57_9 | reverse complement strand
ATGGACGAGGCCATCTCATAAAATTATACCATCTATGCATGTCGAAGATAAACATGTGCCGGGTTTGCGACGGGCGCGACCTTGAACCTGCCGTGGACTTGGGCCGGCAGCCTTGGGCAAACCACTTTCTGTCTTCGGAGGAAAAGGGCAAGGAACCATTTTATCCCCTGCGCGTCGTCTGGTGCGCGAATTGCAATACGGCGCAATTAGATTACACCATACCGAAGGAAACGGCGTTTGGCCGGCATACCTATCTCTCGGGAACCACCCGTGCTCTTAACGAGCATTTCCGCCAAACCGCAAAACTCGTGGATACGCTGTTCTTCGCGGGTCTGAACAAGAAGGCCGCTCTGGATATCGGCTCCAATGACGGCACGCAATTGCGCTGCTACCAGGCTCTGGGCTACCAGGTTCTTGGGGTAGAGTCGGCGGTCAATATCGCCGCAATGGCCAATGAAAAGGGCATACCCACCCTGGGCGAGTTTTTCAACCTTGATCTGGCGCGCCGCCTAGGGCGAAAATTCCAGGTTATTAACGCCGCCGGGGTATTCTTCCATCTTGAGGAACTCCATTCGGCCGCCGAGGCGGTCGCCAAACTTCTCGATGAGGACGGCGTATTTGTCGTGCAATTCCTGTACATGAAAGACATCATGGAAAACCTTGCCTTCGACCAAATCTACCATGAGCATCTGCTTTACTACACGCTTCAAACCCTGGAAAAGCTCTTGGAACGTCATGGCTTGACGCTATTCGACGCTCATTGGGCGCCTATCCACGGCGGCTCGATCATCGCTTTTGCCGCAAACGGCCGCCGCCAGGCAAGCGGCCGCCTTCAGGAGCTGCGGCGAAACGAGCAGAGCGCCGGCGTCAACAAACTCGAAACCTATAAGGCCTTCGCCGAACGCATCCCAAGAAGGAAGGAGGAAATCCGAGAATACTTAAACCGAGCGAAGAAGGCGGGGAAAACGATCTACGGCATGGGCGCTCCCGTCAAAGGCAATACCCTGCTCAACTATTGCGAAATCGGCGCTGAGCATCTGGGCTGCCTGGTGGAGAAGAATCCCCTGCGCCGCGGCTTATACTCCCCGGGGATGCATCTGCCCATAGTGATCGAAGGCGAATTCGCCAGGCAGCCGGACATCTACTTTGTTCTGGCCTGGAACTTTAAAAATGAAATCCTCGCCCGGCACCGGTCTCTCCTAAGCCGGGGGGTCGAATTTTATTTTCCTATAGAGCCCAAGCAGTCTCCCGCCTCATGGAAAATCTAAAGTTTCTGCTGATCTCCTGCGATATGCATGCCCGCGACGAGGGCGTGGTCGATTGGGAGTATCAAAAATGCATATCGCAGGCCGCCTCAGACAACGGCTGGGATTGCCTCGTCCTGGCCCCTCGGGATGCCGGCTTTCTATTGCCCGGCTGGATGGCGGTCCTGCCCCGGGTCAGCCGGCAGGACCGGGCTTTGCGCAAGTTTTACGTTAATAGCCTTCCGCTGGGCCGCTCCATCTATCAGGCCTGCCTCCCGCAGGCCAGGCGCCGCAGCGGCGAGCTTGCCTTGCTGGCGAAATCGCTTTCAGGCTACGGCCAAATCCTGGGGGTTGCCTTGGCGGCCATTTTCCTGAGGAGGTTTAGGCCTCATCTGATGATCATGGTGCGAAAACCCGTCTCGCAGAGAATGACCGTGGGAATTTTTTATTTTTTGGCCGACGTTCTTTTGAGAATTTTTCGGGTCCGCACGAGCTATTTCACGGACACCGAGGCCCTTGCCCGTTGCGTGGGCCGGTTTCTCAGGCGCCCCTTGACCGTCCTGCCCATCCCCCATGTGCGCTTCGAGCCGTTTTCACCGCTCAAAATTCCCGAGGACGGCCCGGTGCTTTGCTGGTGGCCCGGTCGGCCCAGGGAAGAGAAAGGCCTCAAAACGATCGGGCGCCTGGCGCGCTTGATCGACGGCAAATCCCCCCGCATACGTCTCATCGCCGCGGCCTCAAGCGGCATACAAGCGAGGGATGGCGGTTGGGAGGTGGAACATGTGCCGGACGGGTTGGATCGTAAATCCTACCTGAGCCTCATGGAGCGGGTCCATCTCGTCCTCCTGCCCTACGATAACCCCGAATACTCGCAACGTTCCTCGGGCATTTTCGTGGAAGCCGTTGCCGCTGGGAAACCCGTGGCCGTGCCTAAAAGAACCTGGATGGCCCAGGAGCTGGAACACCATGGCTTGCATCGATTCATAATGGATTGGGAGTCGCCCCGGATTTCCGATCTTATTCGCTTGGCGGTCGGTGAATGCCGGCATCAGGACCCGTTTGCGCCCTTGCGCGAAGAATATCTTTTGCGGCATAACCCTAGGAATTTCGCCGCCGTATTGAAATCCGCAGAGATGGAGCCAGTGATGAACCAGCCTGGCTTTTACGATTCCGCCGCGACGCCGCCTTCCGCTATCGAGGAATTTAGGGATATCTGGCGCTACCGGGACCTTCTGGTCCTCATGGTCGTCAACAGCATAAAAACGCGCTACAAACGTTCCCTTCTGGGTGTGGCCTGGACCTTGCTTAATCCCCTTATCCATACGGTGGTGATTGCCCTGGCCTTTTCGGCGGCCTTCCAGTCCGCCTTGCCCCGCTACTCCCTCTACGTCCTTTTAGGGCTGATTTGCTGGAATTTCATGACACAGACGGCGACGCACGCGATGGGCAACCTGGTTTGGGGTTCGGGCCTTTTGAAACGCATCCATATCCCTCCTACGGTTTTCGTGTTGACGCCAGTGGGAAATGGCCTGATTAATCTGGGTTTGTCCTTGATCCCCTTGACGGCTCTTATGCTCGTGCTCGGCCACCCCTTTCACGCGGCGTGGCTGTTTTTGCCGTTCGCCGTCTTGATCCTAGCCCTGTTCGCTTCGGGATTGGCCCTGATCTTCTCCACCCTGGCCGTTTTTTTCACCGATATTGTCAATGTTTACCAAGCCCTCGTTCAGGCCGTCTTTTTCCTGACCCCGGTCATGTATCCTAAAGAGATCATTCCCCTGCGATACCGCTGGATCCAGGACATCAACCCATTGTACCACTTGGTCGAATTATTCCGCTCACCGCTCTATTCCGGGGATCTTCCGGCCCCCGGCACGATTGTTAGGGCCGCCTCCCTGTCGCTGGCGGTATTTGCCTTCGGCTGGTGGATTTTCACGCGCAAGGCCAAGGAGTTCGCCTACCGGATATGAATTTCGCCGTTTCTCTGGAAGGGGTTTGCGTTGTTTACCGCAGGCCGCGCCAGCCGGTGGCTTCCATCAAGGAATACGCCGTTCGCTGGCTTAAGCGCCACATCGGATTCGAGGAGTTTTGGGCCTTAAAAGATATCAACCTGGAAATACGCTGCGGCGAAATTTTCGGGATTATCGGGGCCAATGGCTCGGGCAAAAGCACCCTGCTCAAGGTGATTTCCCGGGTTCTTTACCCGACCCGTGGCCGGGTCCGGGTCCGGGGCCGCCTTGCCCCGCTCTTGGAGTTGGGCGCCGGTTTTGACTCCGAATTAACGGGCCGCGAGAACGTTTTATTAAACGGAACCATAT
>MGUO01000067.1:0-9093 GCA_001800015.1 Elusimicrobia bacterium RIFCSPHIGHO2_02_FULL_57_9 | reverse complement strand
CGCAGATCATGGATTTTGCCGGCATTGGAGATTTTATCGACCTTCCCGTCAGGACATATTCCAGCGGCATGCAGGCTAGATTGGGGTTCGCCGTCGCCACCGATGGCCGGCCTGATCTACTGCTGATCGATGAGATTCTCGGGGTCGGAGACGCCGAATTCCAAAAAAAATCCGCCGAGCGCATCAAGAAAATCCATTCGACCGGCACGACCATCGTGCTGGTCTCCCATGATCTGGAAACTATACGCAAAACCTGCTCTCGCGCCGCCTGGCTTTCTCAAGGGAAAATTTCGGCCGCAGGCAGCGTCGAGGAAATCATCGGCCGCTATCAAAGAGGCGTCGCGTGAAGGTTTTCCTGGCCGCCTTCGACCTTTTTTCCACCACGGGCGGCGGACAGACGGTTTACAGGCGTTTGATCGCAACCCATCCGGAAATCGATTTTTTCTATCTGGCCCGCTCGGAGGGTAAATCCTCATCCCGTCCCGCCAATGCCCATGCCCTGGCCTATAAGGAAAATTATTTTGCGCGCAGATTTAACCCCGCAATCTGTTCAGAAGAACCGCTGGCGTGGCTCTTTGGCGATTTCTTGCGCGCGAATAATATCGCGGCCAGCGCGGCCGGGCAGTCTTTTGACGTCGTAGAGCTCCCGGATTATGAACAGTTCGGACTTCTCCTAAGGCCGGCCCTGCGCCGGCATGGAGTCCATTTCGACCGACTGGCTCTTTCGCTTCACGGCAATATTTCCACGAGCTTTCGGCTGGACTGGGGTGGGGAGAAAATAGACTTTCCGGGATTGGAGTGGCGGGAAAAAGTCCAATATCAGGCCGCGGATGTGAGGTATGGAATTGGCCAAAGCTACCTGGAAGCGTGGGAAAAGAAGGGAGGCCGGAAAGCTTATTGCCTGAGCCCGCTGCGCGTTGTTGCGGCTACCCAGCCACGCGCCGTCGCCGGTTCAGCCGGTCCGCCGGATATTAATTTTATCGGACGTACGGAGAGAATCAAAGGGCCCGACATCTTTCTGGAAATCGCGTTTTGGCTGCCCCGCTCTTGCTACGGAACGGCCAGCATTATCGGCCCGCAGTCCATCGGCCCCGCCGGGCTCGGCGCGAATTTCTATCTTAAGCGCATGATCCGCCATCGCGGCCTAGACGCCCGCATATTGCCGGGGATGTCCCCCGGCGAACTGGCTTCGGTTTTCACCACGCGCGCGGCGACCTTTCTTCCTTCGCGTTTCGATAGCTTCAATCTCTTGGCCCTGGAATCCTTGTTTTCGGGCTGCCCCACCCTGATTGGAAGCGGCGCGGGCGTTTGCCATTTTCTAAGAGAAACATTCCCGCAAATTCCATTCCTGACTATCGACATGAGCAATGTCTACGGCTGCCTGGAGGATGTCCACTCCCTCCTGCGCGATTATGACAGCCACCGGCAACAGCTGGCGGAGACCCTCCAGCGCCTGAAGCCGGCCGTTTCAGGTCCCGGGCTTGAGCGGATTTATGGAGCTCCTCCTGAAAAAGACGAGGAGTTGGCCAAGCAGTCCGAACTTTGGTACGGGCAGCTGCAGCATATTTATGATAGAGAGCGCGGATCGGCGGTTGCAGCGCTGCGTACGGCAGCGGTAGGCCTGGGCAGGACTCTTCTCCCTCGCAAAGTTCAACACCGCCTGCGCGCGTTGCGCGGGCAACTGCGCAAGGAAAGCCTCAAGCAGCTTGTAAAAACCAATTTAACGTCCTGGGCGCGAATCACGGATGGCCGCCTGGCCTATCAGGCCCTTAAAGGCCTGAGTCTTGTGGGCTATTACCGCCAAGCCTTCGGCGCGGCGGAAGGCACGGAAAGGGAGCGGAGCCAAAAAATCCGCTTGCTTTGGGAGCTGGCCGCTGATTTAAGAGTCGACCGTATCCGCCTTTGGAGGGAAATCTCCCGCTTAGAGCGCCTGCGCGGCAACGGTTTTATGGCCGCCGCTTACGCCGTAAGAGTCATGAGAATTCTGGGCGAGGACCGCTTCGGCGAGCTGCCCTTCATCGCCTCGGCCCTGGGGGCCGAGGGTTTGGGGAAGGAAGCGAAGGCCGCCCAGGCCCTGTTTGGTCCGGCGGACAAACGCCGTGAAAGCTGCGGGGCCCTGCTTAAAGAAGCCGAGCAGGCCGGTCGGTGCCGGCCCGAATTCGACGGAGATTTTGAGCTCAAAGACGAGCGCAGATCGCCCGGCAACGTTCGCGTCTCCATCATAGTCTCGCTTTACAATGCCGCCTATAAACTCGTTCCCTTCCTGGGAGCGCTGCTCAACCAGACGATGGTCAAGTCGGGCCAAGCCGAGCTCATCTTCATAGATTCCGCCTCACCCGCAGATGAATACCGGCTCTTTAAGCAGTCCCTGAGCGGTTGCGCCATCGCGGCGGTCTATGCGCGGACCAGGCACAAGGAAACCATTCAGTGCGCTTGGAACCGGGGCATCTCAATGTCCCGCGCTCCCTATTTATGTTTTTTAGGCGTCGATGAAACCATACTGCCCGATGGCCTGGAAATATTGGCCGCGGAGCTGGATTCGGATCCCACGCTCGATTGGGTGCAGTCCAACAGCCTTGTGACGCAGGTCGATTCGGATGGCACCTGGCGGGATGACATCATGATTTATGACCGCTCGCCTTACCGGCAAGACTTGGTCTACCTGGAAAAATGCTACATGTCCTGGGTCGGGGCGCTCTACCGCCGCTCCATCCATGACCGTTTCGGCTATTATGACCCAAGCTTCGCAGCCGCCGGAGACACGGAGTTCAAGCTGAGGGTGCTTCCCTTTATTAAGAGCAAGTTTATCCCCAAGATATTGGGGATATTCTGGAATTATCCCGATGAGCGCGCCAGCCACGGCCCGCGCTCCGAGATCGAAGACCTGCGCGCTTGGTACCTCCATCGCTCTTTGGCCGGGGTTCATTACGCCTTTTGCGACCGGAACGCGCAAGATGTTGAAGCTCTTTTCTGCGACAGCCTGCGCTATCGCAAGTCTTATTGCCGCCACTTGAGCACGGACGTCGAGTACGCCCTGCATTTGGCGGATTTCCTCCGGGTACAAGCGCCGCATTCGCCGGTGTTAAAGCATGCTGAGCCGGCGGCACGGGTCTTGGCCGCCTACCGCGACTTGGAACGTCTGCCGGTTTCCCGATTAGGGCCCCTGCTGGCGCTTTCGCGCGCCTCGGTTTTTTTATCTACAATCCGCGGGTGTCACGCGGCGTTGGGACGGGAGGTGGAGCCTCAGTACGGGATTTTCAACGACAACCGCTACGAGGAGCATGCCAACGTCTGGCGTAGCAAGGAGAGCTTATGATCTGCTGCTTGAAGAACTGGCTGAAGACCCGAGTGGTACCGAAATCATGGCTACTGCAGGCTGCTAGTTGGAAAAACGCGGTCGCACGTATCCGTACCTATCCTGAATACCGCGAATATAGCAAGATCACTTCGGAATATATCCGCGAGAACCTCTTCTTAAGGGAATCCTCGCGGATAACCCGAAATTGCTCGGCCATACGATTAAGGACCGCACTATAAAGCCCGCAGGAAGCCGCGAGTTGCCCTTGAGCGCTGATGACGTGGTATGCTTCACAAATCCTCGGGATCGGGATTATTTAAGGACCGTTGTTCACCGCTACCCGCACTCGTCTAAAGAGCTGCTGGATAGCTGTGAGATTATCCCAGAGGAGTTGACAGAGATGGCGGATCGGCTGGAAGATTGATAGTGTGAAGATTTTTCAAGTCGGGAAATTTCCACGGGAACGCCCCGGAGGGATCGAAACCGCCGTCTTTTCCCTCGCCAAGCAGTTGGCTTTGCGCCACCAGGTCGAGGTGGCGGTAAGCGCTACCGGCGGCGTCGGTAAGACCTTCTCATGGGAGGGGGTCGCCTGTCACCAGCTACCCACGTGGTTTTCGATCTTTTCCACGCCCGTTTCTCCTTCCCTGATCGGCGCCCTGCGCCGGGCCTCCGGCTTCGATGTGCTCCAGATCTCTTACCAGAATCCGATGGCGGCTTTGGCTTATTGGATCGCAAGGCCGGCCGGAAGACTGGTCATTTGGTACCACCACGATATCGTGCGCCAGGTTTGGCTGGGCCGACTGCTGGAACCTTTGCTGTCTCATCTTCTCAAAAAGGCCGACGCCATCGTGTCCACAAGCCGCGCTTATGCCGGCAGCTCGATAATTTTAAGGAAATTCGCCGACAAGGTCAGGGTGATTCCCTTGGGCATCGAGCTAAGCCCTTTTGAGGATGATAAAGAGATCAGGACCTCGGAGATCGTAAGAAGGCGATATGGATCTCCGTTGATACTTTTCATCGGCCGTTTGGTCTACTATAAGGGATTGGACTATTTAATCGAAGCCATGCAGGGGCTTAAGGCAAACCTGCTTGTTATCGGCAGCGGCCCCCTGGAATCACGGCTTCGCGCCGGAGCCCAAACCCGAGGAGTGGGCCCTCAAGTCCATTTTCTCGAAGTCCCTTTTGACGAGCCCCTAGCCCGCTACCTGCATGCCTGCGATCTTTTGGTTTTACCCTCGGTAGAGCGCACGGAGGCCTTCGGGCTGGTTCTGCTCGAGGCGATGGCCTGCGGCAAACCCGTTATCACCACCGAAATAGGGACCGGCACCAGTTTTGTCTGCTCGGACGGGGTGACGGGCCTGATCATACCTCCTCAGGACGCGCCCGCCCTGCGCCGAGCGTTGCAAAAACTTCTTTCCAACCCGGTTCTGGCCCGGAAGATGGGTGAGGCCGGCCAAAACCGGGTCAGGCAATTTTTTTCCGCTGAAGTCATGGCCGAGTCTTTTCTGGAATTATACCGGTCTCTCTTGGGATTTCATGCTCAACGAGTATAAGAAGCTGCTCGATACTCTCCATATCCTGGCCACCGGCCTGCTCATCATCGCCGGCTACCTATTCCTCTACGGGATGCTCAAGGACAAGCAGCCTCCTTTATTGGCGATGCATGAGTATCTTACTTCCATTGGAATCATCACGGTCGTGCTCATGTTCGTGCTTTCCCAGCGCAGATTCAGCGCGATTTCCTCGTTTGTCACGCCCTTCTCGATATTGCGGCAGCTCGCCCTGGCGCATTTCTTGGCCTTGCTGACCTATGGCTTGTCCGCCTACATCTTCAAGCTCACCCATCTGAGCCGGCTCTATCTGTTGGGGGGCCTGCTCTTGAGCGCTTTGACAAGCGGCGCATGGCACCTGGGGGCTTATGCCCTTTACCGCGCGATAAGACGGCGCGGCTGGAACATGAAAAAGGCGCTTCTGATCGGCGGCCCCGACGCCACGATGCCCCTGCTCAAGATGATCGATGCCGACGCCGCCCTGGGCCTTACGGTGGCCTCAGTCCTGCCCTTAAAGCCCGGGCAGAACCTGGGCGAAATCCTGGATGCCTCAGCCGTGGATTGCGTCATATTCACGACTTGCCGGGAGCATCCGGATCTCATCGAGAAGGCGATCGAGGCCTGCTCGGAGCGCGGCATCCAGCTCATGCTGCGGCCTGATTTCGTCCAGGAAGCCTGGGCCTTTTCCGGCATCAGCTACCTGCATGATATGCCGCTGCTGGTTTTTTCAATGACGCCCGAAGAGGGTTTGGCTTCGCTCTGCAAACGCCTCATCGATACGGCCGTTTCGGCTCTACTGCTTATGCTGCTGGCCTTGCCCATGTTGGTCTTGGCCCTGCTGATCCAATGGACCAGCCGCGGTCCCGCTCTGTTTGCGCAGAAACGGGTGGGGCTCAACGGCGCCGCGTTCTCGATGTATAAGTTTCGCTCCATGCAGGACGGCGCGGAGAATCATGCGGCCCGTGTTTCTCTTCACAACGAAATGCGCGGTCCCGTTTTTAAGATGAAGCAAGACCCGCGCCTTACTTTTCTAGGGGGGTTCTTGCGAAAATATTCTCTTGACGAACTTCCGCAATTGTGGAACGTGCTCAAAGGCGATATGAGCCTTGTCGGACCAAGACCCCCACTGCCTTCGGAGGTCAGCAAGTACAAGGGCTGGCAGAGAAGACGCCTCTCCATGCGTCCCGGGATTACCGGACTCTGGCAGGTGCTTGGCCGCCAAAAATTGATCGACTTTGACGCGTGGGTGGAACTGGACCTCAAATATATCGATCATTGGAGCCTTTGGCTGGACTTAAAGATCATATTCCAAACCATCCCGGCCGTGGTCAAAGGCACCGGAATGTGAGTTTTCGGTTTAGGCCTTCAGACTTCCTGCTGCCGCTCTGCCTATTAGCCCTTCCCCTGGGAGGACTGCGCGATCCCCGGCTCTGGCTTCCGGCTGCCGTGGCGATCTGGTTGTTGGCGATGCTCTCGCCGGCGCCGACATTCGGCCGATCCCTCACGGCTTGGTCTTTATGGCTGGGCTGGGTAGCGGCGTCCCTGCTGCTCGGTTCCCAGCCATGGTGGTCTTGGTACGGTTTTTGCCGCTGGCTATCTTTGCTCGTGTTTTTCGGGCTTGCCCTAGAAGCTTGGAGCGGGGAGAAGGAGCGCCGGCGCTGGTTTTACGGCCTGATGCTTATTGCCGTTCTGTTGGGAGTCGGCGCCCTCTGCCTGAAGCCGGCCCTTTATCCCGGAACAAGCTTCATCATCCATCCCATGACGGGATTCATCCCGCCTTATTACAACTATACCGTCTTTGTGGAAGCGGCGTTTTTCGCTTCCGGCCTGGGCGTTTTGTTCCACCCCTCAAGGCCCCGCGGCAAATGGTTTTGGCTTATCCTGTCCGGCGCGGCCTTCGCCCTCGCCTTGATTATTAAGGCACGTTCCCGGGGCGGACTTCTGGCCTGCCTGGCCGGGGCCATGGCCGCCGCTGCTTTAAACCCCGGCTCCAGGCGCCGGAGGCGTCTAGTAAATGGCCTCCGGCACCGGCCGAGCGGAACGCTTCCTTACGGCCGGCGGTGGCTGCTCAAGGGGCTGTTGTTGGCCTGCCTGGCCGCCGCCCTGGCGCCGCGAGGGCTCATCGAGCATGTGATCAAACCCGATATGTTCGAGTGGTTCAAGCGGCCCTCCATATGGCAGGCCGCCCTCAAGGTCGCCGGGGACAATCCGCTATTCGGCGAGGGGATCGATAATTTCGAAACGGGGTTTCTGCGCCACAATTTTTCCAATCCCTGGCCGGTTCGTTACGGCTTGCGCGCCGACCGCGCGGAAAGCGACTTTTTTGGAATGGCCGCCGAGACCGGCTGGGCCGGTTTGGCCCTGCTTTTGCTGGCCTTGGGCCTAAGCCTCGGAGCCGGGCGCTGCGGCCCAAGAGCGCCCGGGCCATTCCGCACGGCGGGATTATGCGCGGCGCTGGCGATGGCCGCCCAGTGCCTGGTCGACAGCATGCTGCATATGCCCGCGTTGGCCTTGCTGTTTTTCTCGGCGCTGGCTTGCGCCGTTGGCGGGCGCAACGCTTCCTTACGGCCGGCGCCGGAGGCGTCTAGTAAAGGGCCTCCGGCACCGGCCGAGCGGAACGCTTCCTTGCGGCCGGCGCCCAGAGGACGTTCGGATTTCTGGCGGCTATTCTGCCTGTTGGGGCTGCTCGGTACAACGCTCTCTTTTCTGCCTCGCCGGATCGTGGAGAGGGCTCTTAAGCTTGATCCTGCCGCGCAGGATTCGGCGGATTATATCAGGATTATTGAAAATGCGGCCTCCATCGCTCCCGCGCAGGCCCAGCTCCAAGAGAAATGGGCCATGGCCTGGCTGCGGCTTGCGCTTCCCCATCCCGACCAGGCCCTTAAGCGGCTGGAACTAGCCGGCGCCCTTGATCCCGGCAATGCGCTCTATGCGATGATGCAAGCCGAGCTGGAGTTGGCGCGGGGAAGAGACGATTCGGCCCTAGGGCATCTTAACCGGGCCTTGGAGCTGGAGCCCAATTACCTTAACGCCAGGCGCGCGCGCGCCCGGCTCTGGGCAAAAAAAGGCAAGACCGGCGCCGCTCAGCGTGAAATGCGCGAAACCCAGCGCCGCCGGCAGTGGCTTAAGACCGCTTCCGGCAGCGGCAGCGCTTATCGCAGCGGTTATGAATCGAACATCCTGGGCATGTGGTAAGCGGCGGTCTCGGCGAGCGCGGTTTTGATATCCGTGAATTTGAATTTAAAACGGTCGTGGATCTTTTGAGGGTTAAAGACTTTCTTGGGCACGCCCGACCAGTGAGCCGTGTCATAATCGATGCGCCCCGGGTCAAGGCCGATGATATCGCAGACCATTGCGGCGTATTGGCTGATGCTGTAGCCTATCCCCGAGCCTAGATTCAATAGTTCATTGGGGCAGTGTTCGACCGCGAGATCGATGAGCGAAACTGCGTCCTGGACATAGAGGAGTTCCCGAATCTGTGTTCCATCTCCCCAAAGCACGGCGCGTCCGCCGGTTTTTTTCGCGGCGGCGATTTTCTTGATCAGGTCGAAGATGAAGTGATTGTCCTGCTGATCGAAAAGTGGGCCGAAAAGAGTGGACGGGACCAAATAGCGATACTGCATTGCGAATTGCTGATGCAGAGCCAGCAGGCCCGCGTAAACCATCCTCTTGGTCATCGCGTATGTATAGAGATCTCGATCAGGCTCGCCGACCATATAGTTCTCTTCTTTTAAATCCAGTTCGGGCGCATAGGCGCAGCCAGAGCCCATCGCGATCATCGTCGCCTGCGGCTGGTGGGTCTTCCAAAACCAGAGAACATTAGTATTGATCAGTTGGTTGATTACCCATTGTTCGCCTTTATGGTGGAGGCAAAAATCCCCCGCCTTGGTCCAGGCCGCCAGATGATAGATGCGCTCGAATTTCTCAGCGCTGAAGCGTAAAAGGTTTGCCCTGTCCGTCAAATCGCAGTTTTTTGAATTAAGAACGGTCGTCTCGGCGCCGCTTTCCTTTAAGTGGGGAACCAGATGCCTTCCCAAAAAACCGGTGCCTCCGGTGATTAGGCATTTCATGCTCAAAAGGCCGCCCTGTTCGCGGCGATAAACGCATCGGCCTGCTTGAGAGTCTCTTCGGTTCCAATGTCCAGAAAAGGGGCCTCAACGGGGCAGACCTTGATCTTGGCTCCCTGACGCAAGAGTCCGGGAAACACATCGGTCTCGAAACTAAGGGGCCGGTGCGCTGGGAATC
>MGUO01000066.1:3535-5861 GCA_001800015.1 Elusimicrobia bacterium RIFCSPHIGHO2_02_FULL_57_9 | reverse complement strand
CGGGGAGTCTTCGCCAGAGCAAGGCCGAGCACGGCGCCCTGCACGGCAGGGCTCTTGATAGCCGCATACAAGGGCTCCAACGGCGCCAGCGCCAGGGAATCGCCGTTGCAGACCAGCCAGCAATCCTCCGGGCCGGTGCGGCCGGTGACGGCGTTTAAAAATCCGCCTGCCGTTCCCAAGGCCTTCTCTTCGGCGGCGCAGCGGATTTCCACACCCGAAAATCTCATTTGTCCGGCGTATTGGGAAATACTCTCGGCCAAATAGCCGGTTGAGATGGCGATCTCCTTAACGCCTTGACGCGCCAGGTAACGGATCACCCATTCAATGAATGGGCGGCCCGCGGCGGGGGCCATCGGTTTAGGGATGGCCGCAAGCAAATGCTTGAGGCGTTGGCCTAAGCCCCCCGCAAGGATCACGGCTTTTCGTTTGCGCGCGCGGGGCATCAGCCGTTGCCGTGCCGCTTGTCCCGCAATATGGAATAGCCCTTGATCAGTTCGCGGATGCCCTGATCCAGAGTAAAGCGGGTTTTAAAGCCCGTCTTTGACAGCCTCGCGTTGGAGACGACATAATCGCGCTTATCCGGGTCTTCACCGATGGGGGCTTCCACATAGACGAATTTCGGCAGCAATTTCCTGATTTTCGCGCAGAGCTCCAGCTTGGATAGATTGGCGTCCTCAAGCCCCACATTGTAGGGCTTGCCGCGCATCGCCTCGAAATTCTTGATGGCGAAGGCGAATATCCGCGCCACGTCCCGGATGTGGATGTAATTCCTCTTGAAGTGGCCCTCGAAAATCAGCGCCGCCCGGTCGTGGACCGCCCGGTAGACGAAGTCGTTGACCAAGAGATCTATGCGCATACGCGCGGACATGCCGAAAACCGTGGCAAGTCGCAACGTAACGCCGTTGCCCCGGCTTAAAACCGCGCGCTCCGCAGCCACCTTGGTTTTTCCATAATGCGAAATAGGCCTCAAGGGGGTGTCCTCGGTGCAGAATTTGCCCTTCTCTCCGATTCCGTAGCCGCTGTTGGTGGTGGGGAATAGAATCATTTGGTTTTTGCTGGCTAGGCGGCAGATCATTTCCACCGCTTTCCGGTTCGTGGTCTCGGCTCCGATCGGATCGATTTTACAGAGAGGCATTCCCACCAGCGCCGCCAGGGGAATGATCACATCGGCCTTTGCCATCAAGCCTTTGACCAGGAGCTTGTCCCGGCAATCTCCCCGAACCACCTCGAATGAGCCGTTGGCGCAGCATTCCGCGAGGCTGTTTTGTCCGAACATGAAATTATCGAGCACCGTCACGGCGTGACCCTCTTGAAGCAAATGCGGAACCAGGACCGAGCCGATGTAGCCCGCTCCCCCGGTAACAAGCATTTTCATGGCTATGAATGAATGACGCGGCTGCCGGGCGCGTTGATGGAAAACGGCACTTCTATATGCTTGCCCAGGGCCTTGCGGACCTTGGCCTGACGCTCTTGAGGAACGAAAAAGAGCATGAAGCCTCCCCCGCCGGCGCCCAGCAGCTTGCCCCCGAGGGCTCCCGCGCCCAGGGCCAGATCATGCATCCGATCGATCACAGGATTGCTTATGGTCGGGCTCAGTGAACGTTTCTCCTGCCACGTCGCATCGAGCAATCTACCGAAGGCGCAGAGCGGCCCGTTGCCGGTGAGAAGCGCGTGGGCCTTGTCGACTAGCCGCAGCATCCTTTTGAGGCCGTCCTTGATCGGCGCCCCGTTATTGAGCTTGCTTTTCTCCATGTCGCCGGCGCACCGGGTCATTCCGGTAAAAAACATCATGAGCGATCCTTCAAGCTCGTTCATCTTTTCTTTGGAGATGGCGACGCGGTTTACCACGAATTTGTCGGCGCCGGAAAACTCGACCAGATTGAGGCCCCCGTAGGCGGCAATGACCTGATCCTGGAATCCGACGGTCTCGCGCAGGGTTTCCCGCTCCATGCGGATCGCCGCTTTAGCCAGCTCGGTCTTGGGAACGAAGCGCCCCTGAAAAGCGTTGACGGAGTTGATCATGCCCACGGTGAAGCTTGAGGATGAGCCCAGCCCGGAGAAGGTGGGCAGATCGGCAGCCAGGCTGACCTCGATGTCTTTCTTTATGCCGAAACGCCGCAAAATCTCCCGGATCGGGGCATGCTCGACGTCCGCCAGGCGGTTGACGCATTCCACCTTTCTATAGGCCAGGCGGATCGAATAGTCGAACAGTTTGGAGTGGAAATGGGTGATCGAGTGATAAATGTATTTATCGATGGCCGTTGAAAGCACGGCGCCGCCGTGCTTTGCGAAGAACTCGGGGAAATCCGTCCCTCCTCCGAAAAAA
>MGUO01000066.1:3169-3516 GCA_001800015.1 Elusimicrobia bacterium RIFCSPHIGHO2_02_FULL_57_9 | reverse complement strand
ATCTCTGGAACTATCGGGTGTAGGTTTGCTCAAGCCGGCGCAGGGCTGAGTCGCGGTTAAAGCGTTCGACGACCAATTGCCGGCCGGCCTCGCCGAGTTTTTTGCGAAGGGCCGGGCTGTCGGCGAGCTTGAGGCAGTATTCCAGCAGCTCCGACTCGTTGCGCGCCAGATAGCCGGTTTCGCCGTGAATCACGCAGTCGCGGCAGCCGGGCACTTCGGAGGCTACCACCGGCAGACCCAAGGCCATGGCCTCGAGCACGGCGTTGGGCAGTCCGTCCCAGCGTGAATAATGCGCCAGGATATCCAGGCCGCGCAAGCGCTCGCGGGCCTGCTCGCAGTCAAGCCAG
>MGUO01000066.1:0-3156 GCA_001800015.1 Elusimicrobia bacterium RIFCSPHIGHO2_02_FULL_57_9 | reverse complement strand
CCTTGCCGGCCAGCGCGCTCTTAACCGAAGGCTCTTCCCCCCCCCCGCCGATCCAAACACATTTAATATCCTGGCGCGACCGGCCCAGGCCTCGGCAAAGATTAACAAAGGCCCCGGTGTTGCGCGCCGCGGTCATGCGCCCGCAGCTGCCGATGACAACGCCGGAATGCTCGAGCAGCGGGCCGGGAGGCATTTTCCCCAGATAAGGATCGCAAACCAAGTGGACGGGCTTACCCCAGGACAGTTTTTGGGCCAACGCGGCTTCGCTGGGGGAAACAGCGATGATTTCGCCAATCCAGGAAACCAACCACTCGAGCAGCCGGTAGAAACTCCGCGAACAAGCCGGGCGGTCAAGCTGCAAAAAGCCGTAGCCGTGCGGGGTGTAGAATATTTTAGGCACACCCGCCAGCCAGGCGGCGGTTCTGGCCAGAAATCCCGCTTTGGAAGAATGGGCGTGCGCGATGTCGGGCTTTTGCTCGCGGAAAATCCGGTAGAGCTTAAGCAGCGATTTAAAGTCCCGCCACGGCGATATTTCCCGGGTCATTTCCGGCATGTAATAAATAGAGAAGGCGCCGGAAGCCTTGCTGCGGTATTGCTCCGGGTCCTCGCCGTCGCGCACGGCGTATATCAAGCCCGCTTCGAAGCGCTGAGGGTCCAATCCGTTGCAAAGCCAGGCGACTTGATTGCCCGTGCCTCCGCCTCCGCCGCATTCCAAAACCTGGAAAACTTTGAGCTTAGCGCTCATGTCTAACCTCAGCCCAGGCCCAAATGAATAGGATCAAGGTCGCCGTCTGCTCATTTTGAAAAGAAACCTCGGTCAAGTTCATCACCAAGAAAGCCGTTATGCTTCCCCACGCCCATAGGTTTAAGGCATCGGGATTTTGGCGGGCCCTTTTCCAGGCCCGGGAGGCGAGGGCCCATAATAATCCCGCAAGCGCGGCAAAGCCGATAACGCCGCGCTCAGCCAATTGATGCAGATAAAGATTATGGGCCGAACCCCAAGCGGCTTGTTTTCCCACCACCCCTTGGAAATACCGGTCGAAGATGCTGCGGTAATTGCCCACCCCGACCCCGGTCCAGGGATGATCGAAAAACATGCGCCAGGCCGTTTTCCAAAAAACCAGGCGGTTGAATTGCTCGTTGTGGACCGGCGACCAGCCGTAGCTGCGCACCATCCCGATCAAGGAGCGGCCGGTGGGCAAAAATTCCCATATCGCGGCGAGGCCGAAAGCGGCACCAAGAAACCAACCGAACCAGCGTCTAAAACGGCGGTCAAGCAGCCCGATGGCGGCAAATCCGGCGGCCAAGCCCAAGAAGGCTCCCCGCGTTTGATTAAGGATAAAAGCCGCGCTGATGAGAAGCATGAAGGCCGCCAGGATTCTTCGCCAAAGCGGCGGAAAATTTAGCGGCGGCTTGAGCAGCAGGCAAAGCGAGCCGAGCCAGGCCAAGGCCATTTGCTGGCCGTAGGTGACGGGATGGACAAAGGCGTGGGCGCGTATCCAGGTGCCCCCTTCATCCAGAAAAGCGCTTTGATAGAGCCCGACCGCCGCGATGACGGTAAAGCCCGCGCCCAGGGCGGCGGTGAGCGCGGCCGCAGGCATTTTTTCCAAGGCCAGCAACAGTATCATCAGCATCCAAAGCTTATGGAAATCTTTAAATAGGGTCCGGATGCTGTGAGTCGGTTCGACTCCCGCCAGGGAAACGATCACCGCGGCCAGGCAATAAGCCGCCAGGGCCAGGCAAGCGGGTTTAAGCAGCCGGCGCCAAGGCAGCTTTTCCCCGCGAACAAGGGCCGTCGGAATCCACAGAGTGAGAAGGCCGGCGGCGATGTTCATGCCCGCGATCGAAACGGGCAGGATCAGGCAAAAAAGAACTGTGCCGTAGGCCGGCCACAGGCGTATCATGCGGCGGATCCCCCGCGCGCCCCGTTTAAGGAGAAGGCGGCATAGAAGCCTAGGCCGAAAACGTGCGCGGCCAACAAAGCGATCGCCGCTCCGCCGATTCCCCAACTCGGGATCAAGAGCAATCCCAGGGCCGCGTTGCTCAAGCCTGAAATCAGATTGCCCGCCACTGAAACGCAGAGGCCCTTGAAATCCCGCGCGGCGTAGAGGGAGGAGGCGATGCCGTGAATCAAAATAAGGGCCGCGGCCGCCGAGAAAATAATAATCCAATTGCCGTGGAATTGGTATTGGCGCCCGAAAATAAGAAGGGCCAGCATGTTGGCTGAAGCCAAAAGCCCCCAAGCGGCCGCGAAAAGCGCCGCGCCGATTTTTTTCAGGGCTCTCCAGATTTCGGTCTGCCCCTCCGGTTTGCTGGCGATGGGAACTAAAACGGCGCTGAGCATATAAAGCAGCGCGAAGCTGATCTGGGCGGTTGAGTTGTAATAGGCGGAGAACACCCCCACTTCCTGGGGGGAATAATAATGATGAAGGATAAGCCGAGCCGGAGCCGAGATGCAGGCCCCCGCCAGGAGATTAAGGGTGGCCACCAGGGCATAGCGTAGAATCAGCTGGAAAGCCGCAGAATCGAACACCGGCCGCAAAAATCCGCGGATGGCCCAAAGCGAATACGCCGAGCCGATTCCCAGGCCCAGGCAGAGGCTTAGGATCAGGGACTGGTAGCGGGCGGTCCCGAAAGCCATGAAGCCGGCCAGGATGGCCAGCACCGAAAGGCCGTAGATAATCTCGGCGCGGCCGCGGTATTCGAAGCGGCGCAGGCCCAGAAGCGGGCTTGAAATCACCGCATAAAAGGCGGCGACATAAGAAAATAGCACGGCCAGCTCTAAAAGCTGGACGGGAATGGAGAAAGTTTCGGCGATGCCGTGGACGGACGCGGCCAGGGCCGCCAGCCATAGCCCGGCCCAGAGCAGGAAGGTCAGCAAGGTTGTGGAAATGATCTTGGCGCGCCGCGAGTCATCGGCTTCGCCGGCGACGAATTTGCTCAAGGCCAAGGGAAAGCCCATGATGGGCAGAATCTGCAAATAGGCCGCGGCGGCCAAGACCAGGTTGGCCTTGCCGTATTGCCCGGGTCCCAGCCAGCGTCCGGCCGCTATCTGCGCCAGCAGCGTGGAAACTCGGGCCAAGCCGTAGAACAAGCTGATCCAGGAAAATCCCCGCGCGAAGGCGATGAGGTGAAGATAAGGCCGCTGCGCCGCCG
>MGUO01000065.1 GCA_001800015.1 Elusimicrobia bacterium RIFCSPHIGHO2_02_FULL_57_9 | reverse complement strand
CTACGATGGTCGAGAGAGGGGTGCCGGGCCCGAAAATCGCGTCGATCCCTTTTTTCTTGAGCTTGGGTATGTCTGCATCGGGGATTATCCCCCCCCCGAAGACTAAAACTTTTTTAAGGCCGCCCTGCTTCAAGCGCGCCGTGATTTGAGGGAAAAGCGTCATGTGGGCGCCGGATAAAAGCGAAAGGCCTACGGCATCGACATCTTCCTGAAGGGCGGCCGCGGCGATCATGTCGGGAGTCTGGCGGATGCCGGTGTAGATGACCTCGAAGCCGGCGTCGCGCAAAGCCCGGACGATCACCTTGGCGCCCCGGTCATGGCCATCCAAGCCGGGCTTGGCGATGAGCACGCGATAGGGTGCTGCGGGCCCTACCATATCTCCTCCGGAGAGGCCATCAGCTCGACAAAGGCCGCAACCACCTTGGGGTCGAAGCTGGTTCCCGCGCCCTTCTGCGCCTCGAGGAGGGCTTGCCTGTAAAGATCCTGCCCGCGCAAACCCACCATGCGGATTTCCTCGAGGGATTCGACAAGATGAAGGATGCGCGCGCCCAGGATAATCTCCTCTCCCTTGAGCTTGGCGGGAAAACCCGTCCCGTCAAAATGCTCGTGATGGGACTGTATGATTGGCAGGGCTCCCTCGATTAGACGGATTCCGTTGAGCATGCTGACCGACATCGTGGGATGAAGCTCCTCGCCGGCCTTGGAGACGCCCAGCTCCGAAAGCATGGCGGGGTTGTTGAAGGCCACATAACCCACATCGTGGAGGATGCCGGCATAGTAAAGCATGCGGTAGTCATACTCGCTAATCCCCAGGGCGCGGCCGAGTGCGCAGGCGAGCCGAGCCGAACGCATGGGATGGCCGTCCATCGCGGGCTTCGCCGTCTCGATCACGGAGCTCAGAATCTCCAGAACATGGGAAAAGAAATTCTTTTGATCGGCCATGGCCCTATTGTTGGTGATGGCCACGGAGGCCAGGGAGGCCAGGCTGGTCAAGAGCTTGACGTCCTCCTGGGTATAGGGCCCATCGTTCTTGTTCAATACTTCAACAACGCCGACAATGTCGTCGCGAAAGACCATCGGCACGCAGAGCAAGGAGCGCGTGATAAAGCCCGAGGCCTTGTCGAACTTGCCGGCAAAGCGGGGGTCGGTCTTGGTATCATTGACAACCTCCGGCTTGCGGTGCTGGGCGACCCAGCCTGCGATCCCTTGCCCCATAGGCAAGGCCATCGTCTGCAGAGCCTTGCCCTTCTCGCCTGAAACAATCTTGAAGAAAAGGCTTTTTTTGTCGTCGGTAACCAGCATGATGGCGTTGGCTTCGGAATTGGAAAGCTTTTCCGCGGCCGCGCCGATTTTCTGGAGCAGGTAATCCAGATCGAGGGTGGAATTCAGGTTGCTGGCGAGATTGAAAAGCTCAAGGGTGGTGTCGACGTCCATCTTAGGCTTTTGGGCGCCGGCCTCTTTGGCTCTGGCCATATTAACCCTCCGCCCCGCCCAGAACTTCGCGCACCGTCGTCAGCCCCATTTTGACTTTTTCAAGCCCGTCCTGGACGATAAGACGCATGCCCGTCATTTTCTGCGCGGCGGTGCGCAATACGTCTATCGCCGGATTCTGAAGGCACAAAGCGCGCAAATCATCCGACATCGACATCAACTCATGCAAGCCCACGCGCCCCCGAAATCCCGCGCTGTTGCAGTTGGGGCACCCCTTGGGCCCGTATATTTTGGTCTTTCCCGGCAGATCAACTTTATTTTCCTTGAATATCTTGATTTCTTCCGGGGTCGGGTCATGGGGCTCTTTGCAGTCGGAACAAAGACGACGGGAAAGGCGCTGGGCAAGCACGGCTTTTATAGTCGCCACCACCATGAACGGCGGGATATGCATATCCACCAAACGCGAAATCGACGAGGGAGCATCGTTGGTATGAATCGTGGAAAAAACCAGGTGACCGGTCATGGCGGCCTCCATGGCGATGTGGGCAGTTTCCGTGTCGCGAATTTCGCCGACCATGATGACGTCCGGATCCAAGCGGAGGAAGGAACGTAAGGCGCCGGCGAAATCGAATTTCTTGTTTTCGCCTAATTTCAAGTCCGGATTGACGGG
>MGUO01000064.1:2622-11826 GCA_001800015.1 Elusimicrobia bacterium RIFCSPHIGHO2_02_FULL_57_9 | reverse complement strand
ATTCACGCCCATCTTCGCCATCGCGCGAGTGGCCGGCTGGACCGCCCATGTGCTGGAATATTGGCAGGACAACAGGTTGTTTCGGCCGAACTCGATTTACGAGGGGCCCGGTCCACGGAAATTCGTGTCACTCTCTCAAAGATAAAGGGAGATAAGACATGAAACTCCTCGAATACGAAGCCAAGGACCTATTGCGCGGCGCCGGCATTCCGGTTGCTTCCAGCGGCGGAGTCATCAAGGACGGCAAAGGACTGCCGGCCGCGTTAAAGAAAGCCGGTCAGGGGCCTTGGATGATCAAGGCCCAGGTGTTGGCCGGCGGCCGGGGCAAGGCCGGCGGCATCAAGCTCGTCAAGACGCCGGCGCAAGCCAAGACCGTCGCCAAATCCATACTAGGCATGAATCTGGCGACTCACCAGACTCGCGGCCAAGGAATCAAGGTCAAGGAGGTCCTGGTCGAAGCCGCGGCAAAGATCGTGCGCGAGCTTTATTTTTCCGTGGTGCTGGACCGCAAAATCGGCTTGCCCACCATTATCGCCTCGGCCCAAGGCGGCGTGGAGATAGAGAAGCTGGCCGAAGACTCGCCGCAGGCCGTCATTCGCCAGCCCTTTTCGCCCCAGGCGGGGCTTTTAGATTTCGAGGCGCGCCAGCTCGCTTTCGCGCTGAATATTGCGCCTGACCGCCTCTCTCAATT
Organism: Elusimicrobia bacterium RIFCSPHIGHO2_02_FULL_57_9; assembly: GCA_001800015.1. Lineage (GTDB taxonomy): Bacteria > Elusimicrobiota > Elusimicrobia > UBA1565 > UBA9628 > O2-02-FULL-57-9. The sequence goes on along the minus strand of MGUO01000064.1, from coordinate 11,135 downwards.
TTGCCGCATCGCCAAGGGCCTAGCCCGGCTTTTCCTGGATTATGACTGCAGCCTGCTCGAGGTTAACCCTCTGGCGTTGACCCCGAAGGGGATGCTGGCCTTGGACGCCAAGGTCATCATCGATGACAACGCAATGTTTCGCCATCCCGACCTGGCCAAGTTGCCGGATCACGAGGCTTCCCCGCTTGAGAAAGAAGCCAAAAAAGCCGACATTTCCTATATCGGCCTCGACGGCACTATCGGCTGCATGGTCAACGGCGCGGGCCTCGCCATGGGCACTATGGACACCATTCAATTGGCCGGCGGCAGCCCCGCCAATTTCCTCGACGTGGGGGGAGGGGCCGATGGAGAGCGCGTGACCAAGGCTTTTAAAATCATTTTGCGCGATAAAAAGGTCAAGGCCGTTTTGGTCAACATTTTCGGCGGAATCGTGAAATGCGATATGATCGCCGCTGGGATTTTGGGCGCGCTTAAGAAAGTCAAGCTTAAGGTTCCCCTGGTGGTCCGGCTGCAAGGCACTAACGTCGAGAAGGGCCGGGAAATTCTGTCCAATTCCGGCATCGGCCTGGTCGCAGCCCAGGATTTGTGGGAAGCCGCGCAAAAAGTGGTGTCGGCGGCGGGAGCGAAGCGATGAGCATCTTGCTGAATAAGGATTCTCAGCTTGTCGTGCAGGGCTTTACCGGCTCAGCCGGCTCTTTCCACGCTTCCCAATGCATCGAATACGGCACCAGGATCGTGGGCGGGGTGACCCCCGGCCGCGGGGGAAGCACGCATCTGGACCGTCCGGTTTTCAACACAGTTTCCGAAGCCGTGCGCCAAACCGGCGCCAATGCCTCGCTGATTTTCGTTCCCGCGCCTTTTGCGGCTGACGCTATCATGGAAGCCGTGGACGCCGGCATCAAGGTTATTGTCTGCATAACCGAAGGCATTCCAGCGCTGGATATGGCCGTGGTGAAGCGCTACATAGCGCTCAAGGCTCCTTGCGCCCGTTTGATCGGCCCCAATTGCCCCGGCGTGATCACCCCGGGGGAATGCAAGGCCGGCATCATGCCGGGCTATATTCATAAAGCCGGTCCCATCGGCGTGGTCTCGCGTTCCGGCACGCTGACTTATGAGGCGGTTTATCAGCTGACCCGCGAGGGCCTGGGCCAGTCCACCGTGGTCGGCATCGGCGGCGATCCCATTCCAGGAAGTAATTTTATTGATGTTCTTGAGGAGTTTGAAGCCGACCGCGGCACCGACGCGGTGGTCATGATCGGGGAGATCGGCGGCTCCTCCGAGGAAGAAGCGGCCGCTTTTTTTAAGAAGAGAATGTCCAAGCCCGTTTTCGGCTTTATCGCGGGCCGTGCCGCGCCCAAGGGCCGGCGCATGGGCCATGCCGGCGCCATTATCGAAGGAGGAGCCGGGACTCACGCCTCAAAGATCAAGGCCATGAAAGAGGCCGGAATCACCGTGATCGAGAATTTAAGCGAGATCGGTTCCACCGTCTCGCGGCTGCGTCAAACCGCTTCCGCCGCCGCCGCGCATTCGCGCTCATAACAAGCTATAATCAACGGATGGGGTTATTGAAAGCATTCATCCTAGTGGCGGCGCTCAGCGTTCCATTTGCCGCGGCCGTCACCCCCCGCAATAAGACTAGTTTACGCAAAGCCGTTCTTTCCGTTTCCCCAAGGCAAGAAGTCCTTTCCTACGATGATTACGAATTGCCGTTTCGTGACGCGCGGCGCCATCGCATCAGTTCGGGCTTCGGCTGGCGCTGGCATCCGATAAGAGGCATGGCGCGCGCCCATCGCGGCCTGGACTTTCCCAAGCCTTACGGAACCCCCGTTTATCCGTCGCGCGGCGGCGTGGTCAGTTTCGCGGGCCGGCGGGACGGCTATGGCCGGATAGTTGAGATTACGCACAACGACGGCGGCCTTACGGTTTACGGGCATTTGGCCCGCTTCTTTGTCGCGACGGGGCAATCCGTGGGGAAAGACAATCTGCTCGGTCTAGTCGGCTCCTCCGGCCTTTCCACCGGACCCCACCTTCATTTCGAGTACCGAGGGCCTTCCGGCATGGCCTTTGACCCCCGCCACATCATAACCCGGCGTTAAGGTCAGTGCTAATTTCCTTCCTGCACCTGCTTCATGAGCGCTTCCATGTCGGGCATTTCCTGATTTTGGGGCAGGACTTGCTGAAGTTGCTCCTTGCTCTTGAAATCCCCGAAGCGGGTGTTGCCTTTTAATTTGGGCGCGACAAAGGATTTCTTGGCCGGGTTGGGCGGCGCTTTTTTGGGCTCGGGTTTGGGTGGAATGGGAGCCGGGGACGTCGGCGGGGGCTCGGGTTTTTTATCCTTGTAATACTCTGCGCCGCCGCGGATCAAACTCAGCGAGTCTTGGGTTGGACCTTTGCCCGGGGCCGGTTTTTTCGGATCTGACGAGGTTTTTAAAACCTCAACGGTGAGCGGGTTGGGAAGCGGGGCCGCAGACACCCGGGCCGGCGTGATTTTTTTCTTGGCGCCCGGTTCTCCGGCTCGCCTGGAAAACACCGTATTGCCTACATTTTTTCGGGCCGGCTGCAGGGCGTCGCTCATCCTCATGTAGGCCACGCCGAGCAAGGGCAGCAGCAGGGAGACGACGCCTGAGATGGTCAAGTAGAGATTACGCTTGCGCACCCTTTCCTTTTCCTGCCGCTGCTGCAGTTCGCAGTCGTCCGTTGGTGATTTATCCATTGCACCCTAAGTTTACAGCAAAAATCAATTTTTTTCAAGTTTTCACCCCCTACATAGGTCTTGACAAGTCAAGGAATCCGGCTATACTTAAATGCCCGTACGATAACGGCAAACCCCAGGCCGAAAGGCCTGGTGCCGCTGTCCTGAGTTGATTGGGAAGCGGTGCGGCGCAAGCCGGGGGCGCAAAGCCATGACTCCCAAGTGGAGCGTCTGGTTGCCGAAAAATGGACCGACTAAGAAACAGCATAGCCGCCTCTCTGTTTATTGTGGCCGCAGCCGGAGTTGCCCGGGTCGCGGCCCAATCCAATGGCCAGCCGGGAGCGTTTTTGTTCTACGGCGTAGGCGGTCGGGCTTTAGCCATGGGCGGGGCTTATTATGCGATCTCAGACGACGCCACCGCCGCCTATTGGAATCCCGCCGGCCTGGCCAATCTGCAACGCAAAGAGCTGTCGACCATGCAGGCCACGCTTTTTGCGCAAACCAAGCTCACCTATTTCAGCTATGCCCATCCCTTGAAGGGCGGCAGCACTTTCGCCCTCTCCATGACCCAATTGGCCTCCGCGGGATTTGAGCAGGTGGATGTGGCCTTCAATCCCGCCACCCAAGAGCCTTCGGCCATCACCACGGGCGGATCTTTCTCCGACCAGCAGCAGGCGCTCGGCATTTCTTGGGGCAAAAACGTCACCGAGACCGTCGCCTTCGGCGCCAGCATCAAGCAGGTGACCCGCAAACTCGGCGGCTCCTCCGACAATTTTAAGACCTTGGACCTGGGCACGCTTAAGTCCATGGGCCCCTACCGTCTGGGGCTGGGTCTGCAGAACGCGTTTTCGCAGAGAACCGGCGATACCGATGACAAGCTGCCCGTGGTGCTTAAGGTCGGCAACTCAGTGCGGCTTTTCAAAGAGCGGTTGACCCTGGGCCTGGACGTCAACAAGCCTTTAACCGGCAGCATGGACCTGCGCTTCGGCGGCGAGTACTGGATCGCGCGCTGGTTTGCCTTCCGCTTTGGCCTCATGGGCCTGCCCGGCATCCAGGAAACCGATTTCGGCTTCGGGCTTAATTTCCGCAGTTTCGGCATCGATGTGGCCCAGGGCATCCACGACCTGGGCTCAAGCACCCGCATTTCCTTCAACCTTAAATTCGGCCAATCCAAGGGTGACCGCTCCAGCGTCCAGGTCAAGGGCGCCCTGAAACAGGGTTTTGACGCTTTCCAGGAGGGCAATTTCGCCCTGGCCGCGCAGAAATTCAACCAGGCCTTGGACGCTCAGCCCAATAACAAGCAGGTTCAGGCCATGGTGGCCCGCCTGCTGACCGTAACCTCTTTCGTGTCGTCGGCCATGGGAGGCGAAGAATCCCAGACCTTCGTGCGCAAGGGCGTCATCTCTTATGTTGATGGGCGGGATTTGCGCGGCGCGGTCAACGCCCTGCGCTACGCCTACAATAAAAACCCGAAGGACGAGAAGCTGCTGGGGCTGCTCAATATGGTTGAAAAAGAGGCCGGGGTCGCCGAGATGACCCGCCGTCTCGACGGCCCGGAGCAGTTTACCTGGGTGGATCAGAAGATTTATGATGCGCGGCAATCCGTCTACGACGGCAAATACGACGCCGCCGTGCGCCGCGCCCAAGACGTCCTGGATCTTGAGCCCAACAACGTGATTGCCCTTGAGATCATGGGAAGCGCTTTCTACATGATGGAGCAAAAGGATAAGGCCGTTGCGGTGTGGAAGCGGGCCCTTGAAATCGACCCCACCAACCGGGCCATCAGGGAATTTCTCGATACGATGAAGTAGGCACATGACGCCAAAACAATTTCTAATAAGGCGTCAGTGCAAGGCTGCTGACGCAGCCTTGAAAACGTAACAATTTCCATTTAAACTCATGAGGAAGAGTCGCAATATGAATAAGCGCCAACTATGCATTTTAAGCTTGGTTTTGGGGCTTCCCGTTTTCGTCTTGGGGGCCTCCGCGCCGGATATCGGCTTGCTGCAGGAGCAGAATCGCATCAAGCAGCAGTCCGAGGCCAAGATACAGCGCGACGTGCTCGACCCGATTCTCGGCAAGGGCATGGGCATGGTTTTCGTCGATGTGGAGATGGAGGTTAAAGTCGAAATCGAGCAGTCCAACCGTTCCGGGATGGGTTTGGCCGAGAAGTATCGTGAAAAACAAGGCTCTTCCAAGGGGGGAATGCAGACGACTTTCGTTTTGCCGGGAATTCCCAAACCTAAAACCATCGCCCAAGGCGGCATTCCGGAACGGCCGGAGTCCGCCTCGGCCCAGCAGGCCCAACAGGTCAAGGGCATCCAGGAAGAGCGCTACGCGGTCAAGCCGGTTTTCAAGAAACTGGGAGTCACCGTAATTCACGACGAGGGTGTGCTTAAGGACAAGATCCAGATAGACACGGTGCGCGGCCGCATCGTGGATGCCATGGGGCAATATAAACTTTTGCCGGACCAGGTGTTTTTCCGCCCCACGCGCTTTAACAAGTTCAAGACGGATTGGCGAGAAGATCTCAAGCGTCCGGAGGTCTACATCCCCCTGCTTTTCGCCGTCTTGCTGCTGCTCTTCCTGCTTTTTCTGTTCGGTCCGCTCTGGCGTTTTTTTCGCCAGTACGTGGCCGCTCTCAAGGAGAAGCCCGCCGCCGAGGTGAACATAGATTCCCAGATCACGCCGCCGGAGGACGAGGGGGGCAAGGACGGGGAAAACGCTTTGGATCAGGACGGCAAGCTCGACATTACTTTTCAGACCAAGGAGCCGGAGCCGCCCCCGGTGGTTGAGGAGGATGAGAATATGAAAAAATTTGAGCCATTTTCCTATGTCAACGAGGAAAATATCAAGCGGTTGTCTTACATGTTTCTTTTGCGCAAGGAGGAGCCCTGGGTCATCGCCGTGGTCGCAAGCTACCTGCGGCCCGATTTCGCCCGGCAAATGCTGACCTCGCTGCCGGTCGAACTGCAGGCCAAAGTCGCCCTAGAGGCCTTAACCGTGCGGCAGGTTACCCGCGAGCAGGTTATCGCCATGGATACCGACATCAAAGAAAACGTGGATTTCGTGGTCGGCGGCATGGAGCGGCTGACCTCCATGCTCGATGAGTCGGATACGGCCACGCGCAATAACATTCTCAACTATCTTAAGAACGAGAAGCCCCTGGTTTATGAGCAGGTGCGCAAGCATATCCTCATCTTCGAGGACGTGGTGAGCTTCCCCGACCGGGAAATGCAGGTGGCGGTGCGCGAGCTTAAAACCGAGAGCATGGCCCGGGCCTTGCAGGGGGCAACTCCCGAGGTGGTCAATAAATTCTTCTCGAACATGTCCCAGGGCGCGGCTTCCCTGCTTAAGGAGTCCATGGAATACGCCCAGGGCCTGACTCCAACCCAGATCGAGGATGAGCGAAGCAAAATCATGGACATGATTAAGACCCTGGAGAAAGAGGGAAAGATTTCCGTGCGCAGCAAGGTAGAGGATAATTACGGCCTCATCGAGGGCATGCAGGAGGAGCTAAGCGCGCAGGAAAGGCGCCAGCAGCGTTTCGCCGCCGCGCGCCGCAAGACAGAAGCCCTGGCTGCACAGGCTCCGGCCGCGCCCGTGGATCCAGTCCAAGCCCAAAGTTATTTTGATGCGGGAGTTTCTTATCACGGCGCGGGGCAGCTGGAGCAGAGCCTGCAGTATTTCGAAACGGCGCTCACATTCAATCCAAGCTTGTGGCAGGCGCACCAGTACCTGGGTTCCATTTTTTACCAGCTGGGGCGGACCCCCGAGGCCTTGGCGCATTACGAAAAACTTCTTGAGTACAATCCGGACCCGCAAATCCGCCAGTGGGTGGAAAGTTTTAAATCTCAGGTGGGAGGACGTTAAATGCCCGAGGAAAATAAAGATACAAAGCGCTCGCCGCCCCCTTTGCCCATTGCGCCGGCCGCTTCCGGGCAACGGCCGCCGCTGCCGTTTTTGCCGCCTTTTACGCCGCCTCCGCCCCGATCGACATTGCCGATCGGGATGGGCCCGACTCCTCCCTTGCCAATGCCGATGGGGATGCCTGGAGTGCCGGGCATGCCCGCTCTGGCGGGACCGGCCGCGGCCCGTCCCAACGAACCCAGCCCCGAGAAGCTGGAATACGAAAGAAAGTTCGCGGAAATTGAAAAGAGGCTGGCGGATGAGCATGAAAAACTTTTATTGGCCAATCTAAAGTCCCAGGAAGAGTCCGCCACGGCGGCCCGCGTCGAAGTCTCCATCAAGGAACTTCAGGAAAAATTGCGCCGCGACCGGCGGGAACAGGAGCAAGAGGAGGCCCGGCATAAGCTGGAGGCCAAGCTTCAGGAAATGGAGGAGCGCCTGGCTCAGGAGAGGGAAACCTGGGTCGCGACTCTGCGCAATCAGATGCAGGTGCGGGAGAGCCAGGAAAAGGAAGTGGAGAACCATTTAGCCCTGCGCATTCAAGAGATGGAAAGACGCTGGCTCGATGAAAAAGCCCAGTGGCAGAAAATCGCCTTTGGCAAAGACGAGGAAATCCGCAATTTACGCTCGCTGGCCGAGAAGCTTAGGAGCGCCGACCTGGAGCTTTCCAAGACCTCGGCGGATAAAAACCGTCTGAAGGAAGATGCCGAAAACGCCAAATACGAACTGCAAAAGCTCAAGGCCGTGGCCGCGACGTTGGAGAGGCAACTTTCCGCCGCCAGGGCCCAGGCCGGCGAGTTTCAAACCGCCAAGGCTTGCTGGGAGCAAACCCGGGAGAAATACAAGGCGGAATTCTCGGTGCTGCAGCGCAAGTGGCTGGAGCGGGAAAGGGAGCTCCGCGCCGAGGCGGTGCTGCAATTGTCGAAAATGCTGGACACGGAAAGAGATAAGCTTAAGGCCTTGTCCCAGGAAGAAATCAACCAAAGGGTGTCCAAGATCGCCGAGCAGATGCAAAGGGAACGGGAGGCCGAGAGAATCCAGATGGAGGGAGACTTCCGCGTTCAGCTTGAGCGCGAGCTTGCCAGTAGAGCCGAAAAATTGCAGAGTGACTGGGACAACGCCCGCGAGGAGCTGGAACGGGAGATCGACCGCCTGCATAAGGAAATGCTTAAAAGAGACGCGGACTGGTCGCGGCGTATGGCCTCCCCGGAAAGGCCGCAGCCGCCCTCAGTCGGGGTATGATCACTCTGCATAAGCTCAATGGAACGCCGATCGTGATCAACGCGGAGCTTATCGAAAGCCTCGAAATCGGGCAGGAAACCGTGGTTGCACTGGCCACGGGCAACCGCTTCCTGGTCCGGGAAAGCGCCGAGGAAATCACCCAAAAAGTCGTCGAGTACCGTAAGAAGATCAATTCTGAAGCCAAGGCTATTAATCCCATTCAGGGTTTTGAGAGGACATAATGGATATTGCAACAGTCATGGGCATTCTGGTGTTTTTCGCGCTGTCGGTGGCCACTATTTTTTACGCCGAGGGCATGGCCGGTTTCAAGCCTTTTGCCAACATGGAAGCTTTGCTTATGGTCATGGGCGGGACTTTTTGCGCCACCTTGGTCAATTACCCGCTTAGCCAAGTCGTCGGCCTGGGCAAGATAGTGCGCAAGGTCCTGTTCTCGAGCGGAGAAGACACCACCGACATCGTGGGCACTTTCGTGAGCTTGTCCCAGAAAGCCAAGAAAGATGGTTTTCTGGCTTTGCAAAGCGACGTTAAGAACATTAAGAATGATTTTTTGCAGCGGGGCATCCAGCTCGTGGTTGACGGGGCGGACCAGGAATTCATCCGGAATATGCTTGAGACCGAAATAGGCTTTATCCGAGAGCGCCATAAAGTCGGCCAGGAAATATTCAACGCC
>MGUO01000064.1:0-2614 GCA_001800015.1 Elusimicrobia bacterium RIFCSPHIGHO2_02_FULL_57_9 | reverse complement strand
TTGGGCATGATCATGATGTTGTCCTCGATCGACGACGTCTCGGCGGTGCCGCGGCGCATGGCTTTGGCCTTGGCCGCCGCCTTTTATGGGTTGGGTTCCGGCTATCTGCTATTTCTTCCCATGGGCGGGAAATTGCGCCGTCGTTCCGAGGAGGAGCTTTTGATCAAGGAAATCATCATACGGGGGGTGCTGCTCCTGCAAAGCGGAGCGACTCCCAGCGTGGTGGAGGCCAATCTAAAAGCCTATCTTGAGCCGGCCAAGAGGCTGGTGGTCAAGGGGCCGTCCGCCGTCCCCGCTCAGTAAGGAGAATTATGCCGCTGAGAGCTCCCAAGGGTTTTATCGATGAAACCGATCCGAAGGTCTGCAAAATCGGCCATCCGGCCCCGCCTTGGCTGATTAATTACGCCGATTTGATGACGGAACTGGTCTGTTTTTTCGTCATCCTTTACGCCCTATCGGCCTCCCTTAACAAGAATATCCAGAAAGCGGCCCAAGAGGTCAAGGCTATGATCGAACAGGGCCAGATGAAAGGCGATGTGAAGATCGACAAAGAGGGTTTGCATATCACCTTGCAGGAAGAAGGCAAAGCCTCTTTTTTCCAAAGCGGTTCGGCCGACACCACCGCGGAAATCGACGACATGCTGGTGAAATTGACCCCGTCTCTGCGCAAGCTGGCCGAGGATCACGACATTATTATCGAAGGGCATACCGATAATCAGCCTATTTCCAACGCCTATTTCGACTCCAACTGGGAGCTTTCCACGGCCCGGGCAACCAGCGTTGCCCGCCTGCTCATCGACAAGCACCGTTTTCCCGCCAAGCACATCGGCGCCATGGGCTACGGGGAATACCGCCCTATCGCCCCCAACGATAACGTGGAAAACCGCTCCCAGAACCGGCGCGTGGTTTTCTTCGTCAAGAACTCGCCCCTTGGCCGGAAAACCGCCGATAAGCCGGGCGCCGGGCGCCGCTAAAATGGTAGAATTCCTTTCACCGATGAAACGGCGGGTTCTTATTCTAGCTCTGGGCCTGGCGGCCTGCGGCCCAGCCAACAAGAAAATCGTGACCGAGGATTTCGCGGAAGGCCGCGTGGTCGATCTTTCCATCACCGAGAAGCTTACCGGCAACCGGGAGCTCTTGTTCATGTCCCTGCCGAAGAAAACCCATTTTCTGGAAGGTTATATTCAGGGCATTATCACCGACTATCAGGATAATCCCGTCCAAGGGGTGGTCGTGCGGGCCTCCGCCATAGGCGAGTCGCAGATCGAGGAGGGCGATTTTCGCTCCTCCGGCTTCGCGGTCAGCTCTTTTGACCCGGGCGTCAGCGACACCAACGGGGTTTACCGCATCAGGTTCACTCTTCCGGTTTTGGCCCAGATCGTCGATGTGAGAGGAAGGCTGATGTATAATCCCGGCTGGCAGCAGGAAAAAGAGAGCCTGGGCAAGGCTTACGAGCCGCAGATCAAGCAAAGCTCTTTCCGGCTCTATTACGAGAGGAAGCGCGGCCGCATCACTTTCACCGAGGGCATACGCAAAACCATCGTCTCGCCCGTGACCAGCCCTCACGGCGGCAGGGCGGCCTTGCCGGGCACAAAACCCCCGGCTGAAAAGGCCGTGGAACAGGCGGAGGAGAAGGGCAAGAAAGGCGATGAAGACCTGTTCAAAGGATTTGGTTTTGGTCCGTGACTTATTTAGACCATAACGCGACGACGCCTGTGCGGCCGGAAGTCGTGGAGGCCATGCTGCCGTATTTGCGCGAGCATTTTGGAAACCCCAACAGTTCCTATAAGCTCGGCCAGATTGCCCGCAAGGCGGTGGAGGCCGCTCGGGCGCAAGTAGCCGCGCTATTGGGCGCGCGCGAGGATGAGATCGTATTTACCTCCTGCGGCTCCGAGTCCGACGCCTCGGCGATAGCGGGGGCCGCCTGGCAAATGTTTGACGATACGCGCGGCAAGAAAAAACATATTCTTTCCAGCCGCATTGAGCATGACGCGGTGCGCGGCATATTGGATGTCCTTGCGCGGCGGGGCTTTTCGGTTGATGCTGCGGAAGTTGATTCCCACGGTTTGATCGACGTTTCCGCAGCGGGCAGGCTGATCCGGCAATCCACGGCCGTGGTTTCCATCATGCACGCTAATAACGAAGTGGGAACGATTCAGCCTATCGAAGAGCTTTCGACGATTTGCCGCGCTCAGGGCGTTTTGCTGCATACCGACGCGGTTCAATCCGCCGGGAAACTCCCGCTTGACGTGGATAAGCTGGGGGTCGACCTCATGTCCATCTCGGGGCATAAGATCAACGCCCCCAAGGGAGTGGGCGCGCTTTATATTCGCAAGGGAGTCAGATTGGCCCAGACTATCACGGGCCATCAGGAGAAAAACCGTCGCGGCGGCACTCAAAACGTGGCCTCTATCGTGGGATTCGGCGCGGCCTGCGCCTTGGCGCTTAAAGAGCGCGACTGCGCGCGACAATATAAGGAGTGGCGCCAAAAACTTGAGCAAGGCGTTCTTAAAATTCCCGGCAGCCGCCTTAACGGCCATCCGGAGAAGCGCCTGCCCAATTGCGCGCATTTCAGCTTCGAGGGCTTGGATGGCCACCATCTGGTAGTCGCCCT
>MGUO01000063.1:964-2900 GCA_001800015.1 Elusimicrobia bacterium RIFCSPHIGHO2_02_FULL_57_9 | reverse complement strand
CGTAAATATCCTTGGAGAGGCGCTCGATGGCGCGCTCTCCGTTTTTAACCGTGTCCACCTGATAGCCGGCCCGTTCCAGCTCCAGGCGCAGCAGCGTGACGAGGGATTGATCATCTTCGACGAGAAGGAGGCGCGTTTTTGGCATGTTATTCCTGAATGGGGAGGCGAATGGTGAACATGGTTCCTTGGTTTTGCCGAGATTTAACGTCGATGCGCCCGCCGTGGGTTTTAACGATGCGCTCGGCGATGGCCAGGCCGAGCCCCGTGCCTTGGCGCTTGGTGGTATGGAACGGCTTAAAGAGCGTGGCCATGGCGGATTCGGGTATCCCGGGTCCCGTGTCGGTGACGCAAAGCAGGGCCTGGCCCGGGCCATGGCTGATTTCAAGCCCAAGGGTGCCGCGGCCCTCCATGGCCTGGATGGCGTTGAGCATGATGTTCCATACCACCTGGCGCAGCTGGTCCGCGTCCAAGGCAAACGGCTCCAGGCTTTTGTCCAAGGAAACCTTGAGCTCGATGGATTTGAGAAGGTCGCGGTTCGACTGGACCATGCGGCAAACTTCATTGATCAGGTGATTTAAATCGACTCTTTCCAGTTTAAGGTCCCGGGGCCGGGCATAGGCCAGAAAATTAGTCAAGGTTTCATTGAGCCTCTGGCTTTCATCGCGCAGGACTTTAAGCACCATGTCCCGTTCCGCGCTCGCCAGCCGGCCCGATCCGATTTGTTTGGCCGCCATGACGATGGAGCTTAAGGGATTTCTGATCTCATGGGCGACCACCGCGGCCATTTCCCCCAGGCTGGCCAAGGCTTCGGATTGGGCGACGCGATTTTGCAGGGCCATTTGATCGCTCATATCCAGGGCGCTGGAAACATAGCCGGTGATCGCTGCGTTGGAATCCCGCACGGCCGTGATGGTTAAAAAGACCGGCAGTTCCCGTCCGGCCTTGGTTCTATTGATCAGCTGGCCGCGCCAATGGCCCGACGAGAGAATGCCGTCCCACATGCGCTTATACATTTCCTGGGTGGAATGGCTGGAACGCAAGATTTTCGGGGTTTGGCCTACGGCCTCTTCTTTAGTATGGCCGTAGTGGCGGCTAAAGGCTTCGTTGATGTCCAAGATGGTTCCGTTTTTATCGGTATAAAACATCACGTCATTGGATTGTTTAAAGGCTTGGAGCAGCGCGGCTTGAATGGACATTTTAAGTTTTTTATTTATAGCGGTCATAAATGTTCCATTTTGGAGCAAATGGCCGAAAAAAGCGCTCTGGCCGGAATATTGCTACAATGCCTGATGGAACATTTATGCCAATCTTTATTGTAGCGAAAATCCGGTGAAAGGAAAACAAGAACTTGGCATAAGCCTAGGCCAGGACCAGCGCCTGGCCTTGCTGGGCAGGTTGCGCATGGCCGAGTGGATCGAGATGCGCGAGCCCGACTTTGCCAAGCAGGTCGAGGAGCTGGAAAAAGACCCCTTGTTTAAAAAGCTTTTTTTCGGCGCCGCGGGCCGTCCGCGGGTGATTGCGCGGCAGCGCTGGCCCGGCGCGGAGCTGAGCGCCGGGCTATACGAAATAAACGAGGCGGTCACGGCGGGAGGGGAGCGCGTCAAAGTCGAGGAAAGGCTGGGGGAGCGCGCGGCCTTGCTTCCTAAAATCCGGGCCCTGGGCCAGAAAAATTTCGAAAGATATTTTCTTTACGGAGAAGAAGGCGTTTCCCTTGAGGAAATCGCCCGGCGCACCGGCGCAAGCCTCAAGGATGTGCGCGACATCCATAATCTGCTCTTGGAAATCGGCGCCGAGGTGGAGTTCTCGCTGCCTAATCGGGAGCCCGGAATGGCTCGCGCTTACAATTGCCTGGCCCGCATTTCGCTCGAGGGCGACCAACCCCATTTTGAATTCTTCTCGCCCTATTGGGCGCGGGGTTTATACCATGTGCGTTATG
>MGUO01000063.1:816-931 GCA_001800015.1 Elusimicrobia bacterium RIFCSPHIGHO2_02_FULL_57_9 | reverse complement strand
ATTTCCTGCGCACCCGCCGCGAGGAGTTGAGGCGTCCCATCAGCCTGCGCAAGCTCGCCTTGAGGCTGGATTTGGCGCCCAGCACGGTCAGCCGCGCGCTTTCCAGCCGTTCCGT
>MGUO01000063.1:0-803 GCA_001800015.1 Elusimicrobia bacterium RIFCSPHIGHO2_02_FULL_57_9 | reverse complement strand
GGGCGCGAGGTTCCCTTAATAGAGCTTGTGCCCGGGCGCCGCAACATACTGCGCGGCGTGCTCTCGCTGTGGCTGGAAGAAGGCGGGGCGCTCGGCACCGATGAGCATCTGGCCCAGCGCCTCAAGAAAGAATACGGCATCAGCGTTTCCCGCCGCACCGTCAATGCCGTGCGCAACGAACTGCTTCATAAGCCGAGGGCGCGAGCTTGGCGCTGAAGTGGCCCAGGTAGGGGGGCGACTCCAAGACTTTAAGCCCGGTGATTTTCCCGCGTTTGGCGGCCAAGACGCCGAATACCTCCACGACAAAATCCAGCTGGCTCTGGGTATAGACCCGGCGCGGGACGGCCAGGCGCAGGAGTTCCATTTTGGCCGGAATGAATTTTCCGTCCTTTCTTTTCCCGAACATGAGGCTTCCGATTTCGCAAGCCCGTATGCCCGCCTCAAGATAAAGCGCGCAGGCCAAGGCCTGGCCGGGGTAGGCTTCGGGGGGGATGTGGCTTAAGAAACGCCTGGCATCCACGTAGACCGCATGCCCGCCCGGAGGCTCTACGATGGGAATGCGATGGCGCCGCAGGCCCAGCGCCAGGTATTCGATGGAGCGCACGCGGTACTTTAAATACTCCTCATCCAGGACTTCCTCCAAGCCCCGGGCCATGGCCTCCAAATCCCTTCCGGAAAGTCCGCCGTAGGTGGGGAAGCCCTCTCCCAGGATGAGCAGCTCGCGGATCTTGGCGGCCCAGCGCCGGTTATTAAGGGCCAGAAATCCCCCCATGTTGACCAGGGCGTCTTTTTTTCCGCTCATG
>MGUO01000062.1 GCA_001800015.1 Elusimicrobia bacterium RIFCSPHIGHO2_02_FULL_57_9 | reverse complement strand
GAAGGGATGCCGGTGTCGAAATTGCCGGTGTCGGTGAGCACCATGACGTCGGCGGAAAATTTATGGCGGAATTTTTGCAGAAAAGCCTCGAGATGAGAAGAACCGCTTTCCTCCTCGCCTTCGATGATCACCTTGACATTAAGAGGAAGAGCGCCTTCCACCTGAAGATAGGAAGCGATGGCGCTGGTATGCACTACGACGCCGGCCTTGTCGTCGGCGGTGCCCCTCCCGTAGAGCCGCCCATCGCGCTCGGTGGCCGTAAACGGCGGGGATTTCCAAAGTTCCTCGCGTCCCGGCGGCTGGACATCGTGATGAGCGTAAAGCAGCAGGGTCGGGGCTCCCGGGGCGTGCAGCCAATCGCCGTAAACATAGGGATGCACGTCGGGCAAACGAAGCACTTCCACGTTCTCAAGGCCTCGCGCCTTCATGAGGGCTGCGACGGCCGAAGCCGAGTTTTCCACCTGCTTGGCGTCAAAGCCGGGAAAGCTGACGCTGGGAATGCGCACCAGCTCCTTGAGGTCGGATACAAAATTTTCGTGATTGGCATGAGCGTAAGAAAGAGCTTTTTCCTGGTTCATGGGCTCATTATAACAAAAGATATAGAATATAACGGCATGCCGATACTGCCGCGGTATTTCTTGAAAATTTTCCTGCCTATTTTCCTAGTTTGCCTCGCGATGTTTTTGGGCGTGCTGCTGATGAACCATTTCATCAAGATTTTCAATATGGCCGTGATGCGCGGGATTTCCCCGCTTTGGATCGCCACTTGTTTCGCCCGTCTTTTGCCTTTTATCAGCAGCCTGGCCCTGCCCATGGCTTTCCTGGTGGCTTTGCTTTTGACCCTGGGGCAGCTGGCCGAGGGGGGGGAAATCATGGCCCTGCGCGCCTCGGGGTTTTCCTTCATGGAGATGACCTGGCCCTTTTTGGCCGTCGGCGTCATGCTTTCCGGCCTTTTGTTTTACATGAATCACAAGGCCAGCCCTGAGGGTTTTCATTCCTTCCGCAATAAATATGCCCAGGCCGCCCAGCAGCTGGCGCGGCTGGACCTCGAGCCGCGCACTTTCATGAAGCTTGGCCCATGGCGTCTTTATTCGGAGAAAGTCGACAAGAAAACCGGAAACATGGAAGGGGTGTATTTCCTGCGCCAAGGAAGAACCCAGGAAGACAAAGGGGTGCGCATAAACGCTCTGCGCGGCCGCATGAATATAGCCAAGGGCAAGGCCGTGACCCTGGAGCTGGAGGATGGAGACATCCTGGTGCCCAACCCGGATCCAGAAAAGTATTCCGCCGGGCATTTTAAAAGATACCGCGTGGAAATACCCCTGGCCGGCTTTCCTCTGGAGCGATCGCCTGATATTCAAGAAATGAATTCCAGCCGTCTGCGGGAACTGATTCGCGACCCCGCCACCGACTTGCAGCATCGTCTGGAATACAAAGTGGAGCTGGCGGTGCGCAGCGCCGCGGCGCTCTCGCCCTTTGTCTTTTTCTGGATCGCCGTTCCGTTGGGTCTGCAGCCGGGACGCAGCAAGCGGGGAGCCAGTTTCGCTTTCAGCTTGGGCATTTTATTCGTGTTTTACGGGCTCATCGCCGTGGGCATAGCCCTTGGGCGGCGCCCCGAGAATCTTTCCTATGCAGCTCCGTGGCTCTCCGATATAACCGGACTGGCCTTGGGCGTCTTGTTAACCAAGAGAGTCGCCGGCCGATGATCACAAGAATATTCACGCGCTACATGGCCAAGCGTTTTTTCATGGCCTTTTTCTTCGGCCTGGGCTTGTTTGCCCTGCTTATTTTCCTGGGGGACATGTTCGATAAGACGCATTACTTGCTTAAGAGCAAGGCCTCTCTGGGCGTTATTTTGCAGTATCTGTGGCTGGAAGTCCCTTATTGGGCCATCCGGGTGATCCCCATGGCCACCCTGCTGGCCACGCTCATCGCTCTCAGCGGTCTGATCAAAAGCGGGGAATGGATCGCAGTGCAAGCCAGCGGCTTTGAGCCGCGGGATTTTTGGCTGCCGCTTCTGGGTTGCGCGCTGTGCGTGACCGTGTTCAGCTTCATCGCCCAGGAAACCGTGCTGCCGGCCTGCTACCGGCGCGCGCGCAAGCTGTGGCAGGATAAGATTCATCCGGAATGGGAATGGGATAAATACCAGAACGTCGCTTTGATAGGAGGTCCAGGCGAATTTATCCAGGCCAGCGTATTTTTGCCTAAGGACGGCTGGCTGGAAAGGCCGATACTGGAAAAAATCGGGCCGCGCGGCATAGAAAGACAGTTGGACGCCCGCGAGGCGCGCTGGGATCAGGCCGCCCAGCGCTGGATATTTTACGACGGCGTCGACAGACAGTTCAGCCAGGGACTGCTGACCCAACACTATTTTGCCAAGCAATTATCGGATCTGGCTGTTCCACCCCGCAATCTTATCCCGCGAACCCGCAATCCGGATGAAATGAGCCTGCGTGAAATCCGCCGCTATGCCGAGACCGTCTCGCGCATGGGCCTTTCCCCGCGGCAATTAAGCGTGGCGGCTTATGACAAAGTGGCCTACCCCTTCACCAATCTGATTATTTGCGCTCTTGGCATTCCCCTGGCTTTGCGCTTGCGCAGCAGTTCCAAGGTTTTCAGCTTCTTTGCGGCCTTGGCCCTTTCCTTTATGTATCTTTGGATGATTGAGATCGGCCGGGTTCTGGGCAACAGCGGCGCGCTGCCTCCCCTGCTGTCCGCCTGGGGTCCCAACACCTTGTTTGCCGGCCTGGCCGTGTTCATGTTGCGGCGCTATAAAGCTTAAGCTCTGCAAACCAACGAACAATCTTACGGTCAGTATGTGGGTTTTAACGGCTCGAGGAGTGTTAATGACGGTTGCAACCATCAGCGCGCCCGGTTCGGTGAAAACCCACGCCGGCATGTCCCATCCCGGTATTGACAAAAAATGGCCTCCCTGCAATACTTCAAGCACTATGACCAAAAACACTTTTGCTCGTCGAGCCGCCGCCGTTCTCGCCGCTTCTCTTCTGTCTTCCAGCAGTTTCGCCACTTCCTGGTCTGTTTTGGGGCCGCGCCCCATGGGCATGGGAGGCGCTTTCGTGGCCCTGGCCGAAGGACCCATAGCGCAATATTGGAATCCAGCCGGGCTGGCGGAAAGCGAGGGCAAGTACGGCTTGCAGGTTCCCGTTGGCGCGCGGGTCGAATTCACGGGGAATGTGCTGAAGAATGCCAACGCCTTGGGCGACCTGGCCGGAAAATTTAACGAAATCGAGGCGGCGCAGCGCTCCGGAACTCCCGGCGCGCTCGATGCGGACAAGGTCGCGGCTTTCTACAAAGGGCTGGTTGAGATATCAGATTTAAACGAACCGGGAAAGGGGGCGTTGGTCGATGTGGCGGGAGGCGGAAACATCCGGGTGGGCCGATACGCCCTTTCGGTCAATAACTTCACCACAGTCGGGGCATCGCCTTTCGTGGACACCACCAATATCGGACTGGGCGTGTCGGCGGGAAACACCGGAGTCAGTTTCACGGGCGCCAATGTCGCCGCGCCTGCCAACGCGACCAACGCCGCTTCCGCCGCTTCGATCGCTGGCGCCATTGGGGCAAGCGGCTATGCCTCGCTCAATACTCTGACCGGAGGGGCTATCGCCGCGGGGGGAATAACAAACGCTTCGGAATTGGGAAACGCGCTGGTCAATTTTGCCGTCTCAGGAGGCCAGACTCCTGCGCAGATTTCAGAGGCGGCCGGCGCGATAGCGGCCAACGCCGGCGCGGCAGCTCCGATTATACAGAATGCGGCTTCGGGCAATCCCTACACCAACAACCGGACCAATTTGACTTTGCGCGGCGGCTCATTCACCGAGGTGGCCTTTGGCCACGGCCGCCAGGTTTTCCTGCCCGGGCTTAAATTGGGCGGCAACCTAAAGCTCATTTTCGGCAGCGTGGGTTATCAAAAATTCGCGGTGTTGGATAATAATTCAGATACGGGCGACACGCTTAAGGATTTTCGGGCCAACACGGCTTCGAGCGTTCAGCCTGCTGTTGATTTGGGGGCTTTGTGGCATTTAAACCAGATATTTCCCGTTCTTCCGCTCAATCCTCGGGTCGGCCTGGTCGCGCGCAACATCAATAATCCCAAGTTCAAGCAGCCCGACCTGGCAACCTCCAGCGGGGAGGGGAAATTCCCGCTCAATGGGCAGTTGCGCTCCGGCGCGGCGATAAGCCCATGGAACTTCTGGCATGTGTCCATGGATTTGGATCTGACCAAGAACAACACGCCGATTCCGGGATTCCAGTCGCGCATGTGGGGGTTGGGTAGCGAGGTCAACGTCTTTAACCGCTCCTGGATCAATATCCCCTTGCGGGCGGGCTTGGCCAAGAATCTGGCGGAAACGTCCTCGAAGATGAGCTATACCGTTGGTTTTGGGCTGAATTTTCTGCACTTCATGCTGGATGTCGGTGGGGCCGTCAGTTCGCATCGCACTACGATCGACTCCGGCTCATCCAGCGCCAAGGTGCCCTCGAACCTCTCCGTGGCCGCCCAGTTGGGCTTCGTGTTCTAGCCTAGGCGGCGCGTTTGTGTGCAACATGTTCCCAGGCCCAAATGATTCTATCTTTAGTTTTAGCAGGAGAATATGGGACTTGGTAGGCGTAGGTTGTAGGTTTAAGTCCAGCCAACAACATCTTCACTTGTTCCCAATTTAACAGATTCAGATTGGTGGTGAAGTAGATCTCAATTAGTTTGTTGGTGAGGTCCGATGAGCTCAGCAAAGCCGCTTCCTCCAAATGCTGCCTCACCTCCGCATCAGAGATGCCTCCGCGGGGCTCATCCGGGATCGGAGCGAAGGATAATCCGCCTCCCCTGATCACAGGCTCTGGGATCGAGGCCGGCGCGAGCAGCTTGGCGGCTTTTCCGGGCTGCGCGTCACTGTAGCGCTGCAATTGTTCCACGATATAGTTGACCGAGCGTTCCGGGCCCTTGAGGGTCAGCGTCAGGGAGCGGTTGGCGGCGTTTTCTTCGAGCGTGTAATCAACGCCGGGATACTCCGCCGCGTAGGCGATGGTATCGTGTATGTTTTGGCGCAGGGCGTCATAGCTCAGCCGTCCGGCGGTGAACAGGAGCCGGCGCTTAAGCTTTTTGAGCTTGATAGGCGACTCGACAGACGCAAGGGCCGGCTCCAGAATGAACTCTGGAGCGGGCAACTCCTTCATGGTGACTTTAGAGAAGAAGGACTTGGCCCAATCCACCAGCGCCAGAGTCATCGAGGGGTTCTCGGGCAAGTCTATGCCGTGATCGCCGCCGGCCGCGCGGAGTTCCTTGCTATAAGGGAACTTGCCGTCCTTGTCCATGGAGCGCAGCAGAACCTGAGCCAGGGCTTGGGGAATTTTCAGCGGACCGTCGAAAGGGATGGGCATCATGAGGCTGGTCATGATGGCATGGGCCAAATCCTTGGCCTTGCCGGCATCTATGCCTGTTTTTGCCAGAGTTTCTTCGATGTACTTGTCGGCTTTGTAGAAAAATCCACCCAGGACTTCGCCGCCGGCATGGGCCTCGTCGTTCTCATTATATTTGTGCTTATTGCGCAGATCGCGGATCGGATCGTGCGTGTCCTTGAAAAAGTCGGGCGCCATGCGATAATCGCGATGGATGGCATAGGCCGTCACATCGCTAAAACCTTCGTGCATTTGGCCGTCGGCGCTCCAACCCACGATGACATGGGTAAAGCCGTGAGCCCTCTCATGGCTGATCACCATGGGCATGGCGGAGTTATTGCACTTGCCGCTTTCCTGAAAGAAATGGGAGTCGCCTGGGTCGCCGGGCCTATAAAAGGCATTGCAGCTGCTGTTTTCGTTGGCGTGATCCTTCATATTATTCTTGATGCGGGGATCGTTCAAGCCGTTGGCGATGGCGAAATCAACGGTGCGCGTGGCGTTATAATAAAGAGTTACCTGGGCGACTACTTGCGAATCGATCCCTTCCGGATTAAAGGCCAGCACCTGTTCGCCGTTTTTTTCAATTACGCCGCTTAGCTTTAGTGGATTGCCCGCGGCATCTATGACGGTCGACCATTTTCCCTTGAGAACCGCCGTGAATTTCAGGGGCTTGTCCACCTCCTTGGTGAACCGGCCGAACTCGTCGGTTTGAACCGTGCTGCCGTCTTCGAAGTTGACGTCTATGTAGGCCAGCGGTTTTTGCTCAAGCTTGGGGGTGCCGTCGGCATTGCGCTCATCGAATGTCTGCACGCGCGCCCCGACAGTGACCATTCCTTTGATGACTTGTTTGGCGGCCTCATCGGCCATTAGGCTGATGCGGTTATTCCAAATAAAGGCTTCCCCGCTGTCCACATCCACGCCCACGAATAAGGGATTGCCGGCCACGGAAAAGATAGCCACCGTTCTCCAGGCGTTATTTTTATAGATAACCAAGCGGTCCAGGGTGATAAGATCGGCCTGCACGCCTGAGGGCAGTTTTTCCCGCGCCTTGGCCTTGAGCTGCTCATCGCTTAGTCTCGAGTTCGAATTGAGCGGGATTTTATCAAAGGTCATGCCCTGGCTGGACACCAGCTTTAGGATTTTCTTGCCGCCCTTCTGCTCGAGCACGTTCAGCTTGAAGCTGATAAAGCCGCCCAGAACCTGGGTATTGTTCTTGTGCTGGTCATACACCACATCGATCGTGTCGACAAAATTAACTTCCTTAAGGCCTTCGGACTTGTGGACTTGGCGAAGCTTTAGTTCGGAAGAAGCGATGCCGAACTTGGCTTTATCCGAATCAACCAGGGCGCGCATGGCTTTTTCAACGGCTTCTAAATTGTCGCCGTCCACCGCGATTGTCTGCGGGACGGGAAAATCGCTGATTTGTTTGCCCCGCGGCTTATCGGCGGCGGAGTCATCGGTAAAATCGGGAACGCCTAAAGCCGGCGTTTTCCCCCCGTCCCGCCGGCCGGGCTGGGGAATGGCGGGCGGCTCATCCAGGACTATTTCCTCTCCGGTCGGAAACTTGTATTTGTCTGTCTTTGGGGTGGGGCGGACGTTGGCTGAGCCGAAAAACGCGGGAACCGAGGCCGACGCGGACAACTTGTCGAAATTATTGGGCCGTCCCAGGATGTTGTAAGCGAAGGCTCGGCGCGCCTTAACAAGGACGGAGCGGATTTTGTAGGAGGCGCCTTGGATGCCGCCCGGTTGGCGAAAAGCTTCCAAGGGTTCGTCCGACGGCGTCCAGAGCGCTCCTTCCAGCGGTTCGTTCATCTCATCGAAAATCGCCTCAGCGGCGGCCTGCGCCTGCGCCGGGGTTTCTACTCCGATCGCAATATCGATCGGGGCCCGAGAGGCGACGGCGCTGCTGGGCAGTTTGACATTGCGCTCGGCCTGAGCTCGGCGGCCGGGCATGGCGTAAATGCCGGTAGCGGTTTTAAGGTAAACGGGCTGGGCCTTTTGCCGGGCGGCCAGATGCGGGACGGCCGGGCCCCATGAAGAGAGTAGAACGGCCAAGGATAAGAGCAGGGTCTGGATTTTTGTGGTTTTCATTTGTTGATTCCTCATATTGAGAATTTTATCTGACGGAGGGGGCGTTCCCGATGATGGCGTAGGCATTGTTAAGGAATCCTATCAAGCCCAGGCCAAGAGAACCATAGGACTATTGGTTAATTTCGGGCAGTCTTTGGTACTATCTTTTTTTGCCTGAAAGGCCTACGACCTCTGTTCGGCATTTTGATATCATGGCCCCATGGAAATCGGCATTGTCGGGCTCCCCAACGTTGGAAAATCCACGATTTTTAACGCCTTGACCGCAGGACACGCCGCGGCTTCCAACTATCCCTTTACGACCATAGAACCCAATGTCGGCGTGGTGACTGTGCCCGACGCGCGTCTTAAACGATTAACGGAGCTGTTTCATCCCAAGAAAACCACGCCCGCCATCGTCCGTTTCGTGGATATCGCGGGGTTGGTCAAGGGCGCGGCCTCGGGAGAAGGTCTGGGCAATAAATTCCTCTCTCATATCCGCGAGGTGGACGCCATTATTCACATGGTGCGGCTATTTAAGGACCCCGAAGTTGTTCACACCCTGGGAGGCGTTGATCCCGTGCGGGACGTGGAGATCATCGAGACCGAACTGATACTGGCCGATTTGGCGAGTCTCGAGAAACAGTATGAGAAAGTCTCGGGCAAAGCCAAATCGGGTGATAAGGCAGCCAAAGAGACGCTCGCGATTTTGGATAAAATTAAGGGAGGATTGGAACAAGGCAAATCGGCGCGTCAACTCGGCCTTAAACCCCAGGAGATCAAGGAGTTTTTCATGCTTACGGCCAAGCCGGTTCTTTATGTGGGCAACACCGACGAACAGCAGGATCCCGACATGCTGGAGAGCTTCGCTAAATTCGCGGCCGAGCGCGGGGGCCAATCCGTGAGCTTGTGCTCCAAGCTTGAAGCCGAGATCGCCCAGTTAGGGGAGGAAGATCGCGCGGTTTTCATGAAAGACCTGGGATTGAAGGTCGCCGGCCTTGAGAAGGTGATTGTGGCGGCCTATAAGCTTTTAGGCTTATGCAGCTATTTCACCGCGGGGGAGGACGAGGTGCGCGCCTGGACCATCCCGGTTGGAGCCAGGGGTCCGCAGGCCGCCGGCGTGATTCATAGCGATTTTGAGAAAGGATTTATCCGCGCGGATGTTTATTCTTATGGGGATATCGATAAGCATCTCAAGGAGTCGGCATTGCGCGAGAAAGGCCTTATCCGTTCCGAAGGCAAGGACTATGTCGTTAAAGACGGAGATATCTGCTTCTTTAAATTCGCCTGAGCCCGGCCGGGCTCAGACACTGCCGGCATTAGGAAATACCTTGCCGGCATGTGGCCATTTCGGAACCTGCGGCGGTTGTTCCATCCAGAACCTCCCTTACGAGCAACAACTCAAGCTAAAAGCCGATAAAGTCTCTGCTCTGTTAGCCCCGCTGGCCGTTCCTGCCCTGAAAATCCATCCCGCGCCTGACATCTGGTTTTATCGCAATAAAATGGAGTTCTCTTTCGGCGACGTTTATCCGCCCCAGCCTGCCGGACCGTTTCTTTATTTAGGGCTTAAACCCAAGGGCCGCTGGTATCAGGTTCTGGATATTCAGGAATGCCGTCTGCTTTCCCCGCAAACCCCCGCCTTGCTCTCATCCCTCCGGGCCTGGGCGCGCCGCGAGAATGTCTCTCCTTACAATAGCCACAAGCATAATGGTTTTTTACGCCATCTCGTGGTCCGGGAAGCAAAAAATGGGCCTGAGCGCATGGTTGTGCTTGTGACCACCCCGGGTAGCATGCCCGTTCTTTCCTATGTCAAGGAAGTAACC
>MGUO01000061.1 GCA_001800015.1 Elusimicrobia bacterium RIFCSPHIGHO2_02_FULL_57_9 | reverse complement strand
CAGCCTGCGAGGAATACGTCCAAGCCCTGCGTCGCATAGCCGAGGCCGAGGCGGACTGCAACGTTTCGCTTAAGCTCACCCAGTTCGGATTAAACCTCGACCATAATCTGGCCCGAGAGAATCTGATGCGCGTGGCCCGGGAAGCTAAAAAACTGGGCAACTTCGTGCGCATCGATATGGAAGGCTCGCCTTATACGCAGAAAACCCTGGATATGTTCTATTCGCTTTTTCCGAGTTTCTCCAATCTGGGCGTGGTCATTCAGGCTTACCTAAAGCGCAGCGAAAAGGATATCGAGGAGCTGGTGCGCCGGCAGGTGCGCGTGCGCTTATGCAAGGGCGCTTATAAAGAGCCGGCGGATATCGCATTCCAAGGCAAGGAGGAAGTAAACGCCAATTACGATAAACTGGCGCGCCTGCTGGTCAAAGCTCCTCTTACCGCCTTCGCCACCCATGACGATGATCGCATCAAAAACGCGGTAGCCGCCGCCGTTGCCGCCGGGCTTAAAAAAGATCAGTACGAGCTACAGATGCTTTACGGCCTGCGCTCCAAGCGTTGGGATGAGTTGCGCGCCCAGGGCCACGCCGTGCGCGTTTACATGCCTTACGGTACGCATTGGCTCCCTTATTACTACCGGCGCATTCGCGAACGCAAGGAGAATCTTGCGTTCGTGCTCAGGAATCTTTTCGAATGAACGCCCTGCATAAGGATAAAGCCGGCCCCGGCGCCTCTTTCGGCCCCGTTGAGGACATCAAGCTTAAGCCCGACGAACTGCTCATCAAGGTCCATCTGGCCTCGATCTGCGGCTCGGATATGCCCATTTACCAATGGAACAGCTGGGCGCCCCGGCGCGTCAAGGTCCCCATGGTGTTCGGCCATGAGTTTTGTGGAACAGTGATTGAGGCGGGGGCCGGCACGCGCGATTTCGCCAAGGGGGATTTTGTCTCGGTTGAATCCCACATTTACTGCGGGCTTTGCTATCAATGCCGAAACGGCCAGCGCCATGTCTGCCGAAGCATGAAAATTATCGGCGTGGACGGGCCCGGGGGGTTTGCCGAGTACGCCGCCGTCCCCGCTCGATGCGCCTGGAAGCATAAGGATGACAAACTCAAAGATATCGGTTCTCTCATGGAGCCTTTGGGCAACGCGGTATATTCCGTGCTTGTCGAGGAAGTCGCCTGCCGCTCCGTGCTGGTTTTGGGCTGCGGGCCTCAAGGCCTTTTTTCTGTCGCGGTGGCCAAGGCTTCCGGGGCAAGCCCCGTGGTGGCCGTGGAAGGCTCGGAATTCCGCGCGGATTTAGCCCGCCGTCTCGGGGCCCATGACGTGATCGACCCGGCTAAACTCAATTTGCTGGAGCAAGTTTTAAAGTCGGGCAAAGCCCCCGACGGTTTTGACGTGGTGCTGGAAATGTCCGGAGCTGCGGCGGCAATATCCCTGGCCCTTAAAGCCGTCAAAAACGGCGGCCGGGTCACGGCTTTCGGCATTCCCTCGCGTCCTGTCGAACTGGATTGGGCCAATGACGTTATTTTCAAAGGCGTGCGCATCTACGGCATTGTCGGCCGCCAGGTGTTTGAGACCTGGTATAAGACCGAGAGTCTGCTGAACTCGGGCGCCGTCAACGTTGGGCCGGTCATCACCCACCGCTTCTCCATGAAGGATTTTAAGCAAGGCTTCGAGGTCATGGCCGCTGCGGAGAAAAAATGCGGCAAAGTGCTGCTGGTTCCATGACGAAAACCAACTTGATGTCCTTTCTAGATGAAGAAATGGCCAAACTCAAGGCCGAGGGGCGTTCCCCGGGCTTGCGCGTGCTGGAAACCGCGCAGATGCCGGTCTCCATCATCGACCACAGGAAGGTGGTTAATCTGACCTCGAATAATTACCTGGATTTGGCCGATCATCCGGCTCTTAAAAAAGCGGCCAAGGAGGCCATCGACAAATACGGCGTGGGAACCGCGGCGGTGCGTCCCATTATCGGTACCATGGACATCCATCTGGAGCTGGAAAAGAGACTGGCCAAGTTCAAGGGCGCCGAGTCGGCCTTGGTTTTCCAGTCAGGATTTACCGTCAACGTCGCCTGTTGCCAAAGCCTGATGAGCGATGAGAAGGACCTGCTTATATCGGATGAGTTC
>MGUO01000060.1:9348-16347 GCA_001800015.1 Elusimicrobia bacterium RIFCSPHIGHO2_02_FULL_57_9 | reverse complement strand
CGCGCATCAGCGAGGCTGGAAAATTCTCGCGCACGCATTTTATCGCCATACGCACGGGATCCAGGCTGGTCACACAATAACAGACGGCCTGCGGCAGAGACTGGCGCAGCCTGCCGTCAAAAGCCTCGGCCTCGGCCAAGGTCCCCGGGAAAAAAACGACCAGGATTTTGCCGATGTATTCCTCCTCGTCTTCCCCGCCGCCGCCTAATTTTTGCCAAAAGGTCTTAGGCTGGGATATTTTCAAATAGGCCGCGGCCTGCTTGACCAATAGCTCGGTTAAGCCGACCACCGATTCCAGGGGAACGCATTGGACACCGGCCTCCTGCAGGCCGTTTTGAACGGCGCGGCTGGCGAACAAGGATTGGTCGACCAGAAAAACGATGGGATTATCGGAAGAGCGAATTTGGTCGGTAAAGCCGGCGGGGAAGGGCCAGGAAAGCCGCCTTAAAGGCATGGATTCCACGGGCGAGAGGGTGGCCAGGGTGTCCAGCAGGAATAGCGGAAAGGATCGCCCTCCTTTGTGGATAGCCTGCAAGGCCTGCCGGTCGCCCGGCGTAAAACGGGAATGATCCGCCACGACGGCAGCGAAATCGTATGAGCCCAGATTGACCGCGGCGTGCCGGGCCGTGGCAACCGGCAAAAGCTCGTAACCCTGGACGGTCAGAGCCTGCTTGAGCTCCTCGGCCAAGACCGCATCTGCGGTAATCGCCATGACTCTGCCTTTGGCGCCCATCTAGTTGGTCTCCGACCCGAGATGATGGGAGCACTCGCGGCACTGGCAAAGCCGGCGCAGGTTTTCAAAGGAATAAATGCCGGTTCCGTGGCCATCCGAAAAAGCAAAGGAAATGGCGTAATTGCCTACCATTTCAGCACGCATGGAACGGACGTCCTCTGGAACCTCGCTGGGATCGAACAACATCTCTCCGGACCATTCGTCCCGACACGCGGCGCACGGGCAATTCTGGCGCAGGAAACGGAAGGAATAGACGCTTTCGTGCTCGTCCTCCCAGACGATACGCAGCTTCTCATCGTCGATTTGCTCGATGCCCGTCGGGTTAAAATTAAGCATGCCCGTCTTGGTTTCTCCGTTTCGATATTATATCATTTGAAAATATGAAAGCTGGCGTTCTTATTTTAGCGGGCTGCTTGGTCTCCATTCCCCCGGCGGCCGCCCAGGCCGATAAGGAGGTGGTCAAGGTCAACGGCACCCCGATCCGGCAATCCGAGGTTATGAACCGGCTTTGGAAGCGCTACGGCACCGAAACCCTGGAAGAGATGGTCGACGAGCTCCTGCTGCGCCAGGATGCCCAAGCCAAGAAAGTAAAGGCGGCTCCCGATGAAGTTAATAAGAGGCTTGAGCGCGTGCGTGCCCAATTCCCGGATCCCAAGATTCTGGAAAACCAGCTTGAGCAGGCCGGCTCGTCCATGGACAAGCTCAAAGAGGACATCGGCGATCAATTGGTGCGGGAGAAATTGATTATATCCCGGCGCCGGCTCTCCGTTAAGGAAGGAGACCTTAAAAAGGCCTTCGCCGAACACCGTCAACAACTAGGCACCCCTCCAGGCGTTCATTTGCGCCATATTTTGGTCAAGACTGAAAGCGAAGCCAAGGATTTATTAGGAAAGATCAAGGGAGGAGCCGATTTTATCCACTTAGCCAGGGAGAAATTCCCGGCCCCCACCGGAAAAATCAACGGCGGAGATTATGGCATGGTGAGCAAGGGGATGCTTCCTCCCGAAATCGAGGAGGTCGCCTTCGCCATGAAGCTTAACGAGGTGCGGATGCTGCCCAGCCCCAACGGCTTTCATATCCTGCAAACCCTGGAAAAGAGAGCGGCCGCGCCGGCTGAATACGAGAAGGTCAAAAAAGATCTGCGTGAAATGCTGCTGCAGCAAAAGATAAAGCAGGCCCTGCCTGAATACGTTCAAGAACTTCGGCGCAAAGCCGAAATTCAGCCTTAAATCCGTGTCTCCCCTGACGGCGCTGCTTCTCGACTGGGTTATTACCGCCTTATGGCCCTTGCTGGCCAAAGCGGGCACGGCGCACTTTACACCGGTTATTTTCGCCTCGGCCGGCCTGATCATGGGGTTGCTGGTCATGACCCCGGCCCTGATGTTGAAAAATCGTTGGAAACTTATTTTCTCAAAGGAGCTTCGCGGGCCGTTTTTCTTTATGGGTTTTTTCGGCAGCGCCCTAACCTCGTATTTATTTATCACGGCTCTCAGCTACACCACGCCGGCTAACGCTGCCATCATGGCCCAGGTTGAAATTCTCTATTCCGCCATGTTATGCCGCTGGGTTTTGGGAGAGCGCATCGGCATTTCACAAGCGGCGGGCAAGGCGCTGGTTATCGCCGGGACTGGATTAATCATGCTTTGTGATCTCGGAAGTCCCCGCTGGAAAGGCGATCTCATCATATTGCTGACGCCTTGGATGTTTCAAGTCTCTCATATATTCGCCAAGCGCCTGCCCGCGGATGTCGACGCGGTGACCATCGCCGGCGGCCGGGTTTTTTACGGCACATTAAGCATGCTGCCTCTGGCTCTATGGGTTTTCTGGCGCAATCCAGTCACAGTTCCTAACTGGACTAAAGAGGGAATGCTCCTTATTCTGGCGCAAGGCGTGCTCATGAATTCGGTGAACCTGATCTTGTGGTATCTGGCCATCCGGCGCATCGACTTGGCCAAGGCCACGACCATCATGCTTTCCTATCCGGCGCTCACAGTCATCTTTTCTTGGGGTCTGGGCCAGGAGACCATCGGCCTGGCCCAGATAAGCGGGCTGATTTTAACCTTCGCGGGGGCCTGGTGGATTTCAACGCTCATCGCCAAGAATCGCGCACCGCACCCAATATTAAGCACGGTGCGATAGGAGCTCCCGCCAATGGATAGAAAGAAAATTCCCTGCCGTAAAACCATATTCGTCTGCGTCAACACCAGGGTCGACGGGTGGACGGCCCGCGCTGCTTAATAAGCTCGCCACCGAATAACTAACGCTTCACTCCGGCAGGAGTTCTCTGCGCGCCAACAGGATCGTCAGCGTTTTACCGCGAACAGCTGGATCTTTGAGGCCCGCCAGAGAGAATGAGGGTTGAGGCGCGCCTGAAAGAACGTTCCACATAATTGGCTAAGGCACGATTTTCCGGCCAACTACCCGGGCCCATCAGAAGGTCCCGGCTTTTCAGACTGGCCAAGTAGTGGATCGCCCCCTCCATGAACAGCTCGTGAGACTCAAAACCTTGCGTGCCTAATATGTGCCTATGCTGGGTATGAAGCTTCAGATCCGCCTTGGTAGGAAAATCACCCACACCAAGGTGCCCCAGCACCTTCTTCTGGTATCGGAAAGCGATAGCCGAGAAATCCGGATCCTGCACGCTACAATAGCCATCTGACTTGCCGAACTCCCACCAAAGCATATGGTCGACAGAGTGGCCTCCTTCGGCCAAGACCGCAAGCGCCCCATAGGAGAGGCTGTAACGGGCGCGCACTCGCTCGTATCTTTGCCGAGCTTCTTGCGACAAAGGGATGGTAATCGCTCTCATTGGGTATAAATACATTATGGTGCCATCGTATTCCCGGAAGACTATGCTTACGCCGAACTCCTTAAGCCTCTGGAGAAGACCCGGGAAAGCTTCCTCAAATCCACGAAAACCCGCCGCCACCTCAGGGATAATTCCTTCGGAGGACTTTGCGGCCACAGCGAATACCTCATCAATGGAAAAACTCGAACCGATTTTCGGAAGGTATTCTAGCCTACCTTCTTTGGAATCCCAAAGACCCTTCTCCCATTCATAGGAGAGCGTCTCTTTTGGAAGTTGGACTTCTTGCGCCCAGCAGGAGAGTGGAAGCACGAGGAAGTACATAAGTAACGCTGTTTCCATCGTTTTATAGGATATCGGGAAGACCATCTCAAACCTAGGGTCTTTTGGTCCCATCCTGCCTGGGATAATAGACCTAGGCTCAATACTGTTCACTTAAGACCTCTGAAAGTTTTCGCGAAGCGAAAACTCCGGCGCGTCAACGCGCCGATCCGTTGAAATCTGTTTTAAACGGTTATTTGCGAGCTTTGGGCTCGCGGCTTTCGCCCGGCAAACAACCGCCGGGACGAAAGCTTCAAAAAAACGCTTAAGTGAACGGCATTGGACCTAGGCTCTACTCTCATTCGCGCCGGCGTGGATGAACTATGAAAAACTATTTATTTATCAGCATATTTCGATAACGAAGTGCCCGAAGAAATCCGCTGTTCGCCCGCAGCCAGCCGCGATGCGTGCGCCAATCCGGGCACCAAGCTTCCACATGCCGCCAAAACCGGGGCGAATGGTTCATTTCCAAGAGATGCGCCAGCTCATGAATCACGATATAATCGACGATCCCCTCCGGAGCCATTATAATGCGCCAGTTAAAATTAAGGTTGCCCTGGACGGAACAGCTTCCCCACAAACTCTTTTGGTCCTTGATCCGGATTTGATTGGCGCGCACGCCCATCTTTCCGCTCCAATGGGCGACTCTTTCTGCGAATTTCTCCCGGGCTTCCCCGCGCAGGGCCGGCTCTCCGGCCGCGCAGGCCTTCCGCGCCAGCCGCCGCGGCTGCGGAGGGGAAAAAACGTCCGGGAACTCCCGGCTTAAGGCCTGGAGAAAGAGCTTGACGTCGCTGACAAGACGAATCATGCCTAGTATAATAGATCAAAATTTGACTCCCTTGCTGAGAACTGATAAATTGAATACAGATGGCCAACATCCTCATCGTGGACGACGAGCCTTCCGTGGTCCTGCTGCTTAAATTCGTCATGGAAACCATCAACCATAAGGTGCTGGAGGCCTATAATGGCGAAGAGGCGGTTCGGCTGATGGGCATCGAGCCCGCCGATCCTAAAGCGCCCCTGCCCGATCTGGTCATCCTCGACGTGATGATGCCAATCATGGACGGCCACACCGTCTGCCTCAAGATGAAGGATAACCCCCGCACCCAAAAAATCCCGGTTTTAATCGTCTCAGCCAAAGGCGATATGCGCCAGATATTCCAGTCGGTGCCCACCGTCAACGGGTTTTTCAGCAAACCGTTCGATCCCAAAAAACTCAAAGAAGCGGTGGAACAAGCCCTCAACCACAAATAAACGCTTGCAGGTTTTATGGGACCCCCGCGAACCGAATCTCTCGAGCAGCACATCAAACGCCTGGAGCTGCGCTTCCGCGAGTCCGCGGAAGAGCTCAAGGAGCTTCACGGCAAACTCCTGCGCGAAACCCGCGCCGAAATCGATGAGATCAAGGACGAATGGCACGGGGTGCACTACAAATGGTGGGTGATCACTCTTTCCGGCCTATTGGCCCTGTTCATGCTGAGCTATTTTCTTTATACCCAACTGGGCTGGGTCGCGGACCAGCGCACACTTCCCACGGGCTCGGATTGGCTTTTAAGGCGGTTGCCCACGATCAACGTCCTGCCCATGCTTTCCTGGGGCTGGCTCGCCCTGAACCTCTACGCCGGCGGCGCCGCCATCGCCTACTACCCGAGACGCATCCCGTTTTTGCTGTTTGTGCTCAGTTTATTCTTGGCTATCCGCGGCGTATTCATATTCCTTTCCCCGATCGGCCATCCGACGGGAATGATGGATATGAGCAAGCTTGACTTCCTATTCTCCTATCTCATCGGGACATGGACTTTCCAAAACGAATTCGTCTTCTCGGGCCACACTTCCATTCCGTTCTTGTTCTTCCTATTCTTCGAGACCTTCTGGCTGAAATTACTGCTTCTGTCAGGCTCTATCGTCATGGCCGTTTGCGTTCTGCTTTCCCATAACCATTATTCCGTGGATGTGCTCGGCGCCTATTTCGTCTCCTACTCGATCTATGTCCTGGCCGGAAAACTTTACGGCTATATCCAGCCCCTCTTTCTCACCCTCCCCTCCCGCGACCCTTACTAACCTGGGCCCGAAGTCCGGACTCTCTGGGTCTAAAGTCCCATGCGGCCGCCGAGCTTTCCGGTTACACTTTGTTTATGATAATCCAAGCGGCAATAGCGCTTCTCCTGTTCGCGGAGGCCCCCCTACGGGCGCAGGCTCCCGAATTGATAGTCGGATCTATACAGGTCGAAGAAAAACCCTGGGTCGAACTTCTAGACAAAATCATCAAGCACGGCGCCAGGGATCAAAAAGAATATATCGCGCTCGAGGATATCCATGGAAATAAAGGGGGAAATCATACGGCCAGCTTCATCAGCGTTTGGGGATACGGAGTCGAGTTTGTTTTTGAGGACCATCAAATAAC
The DNA here is from genome assembly GCA_001800015.1 of Elusimicrobia bacterium RIFCSPHIGHO2_02_FULL_57_9. GTDB lineage: Bacteria > Elusimicrobiota > Elusimicrobia > UBA1565 > UBA9628 > O2-02-FULL-57-9. Next base: position 10,083 of record MGUO01000060.1, on the reverse strand, counting down.
AGACCAGATGTATATCGATCAATGGACGTTTACGCTCGACATGGCCGGAGCCTTTCTGGAATTATCTCATGATGCCCTGATCAAGGATCTCAAGGGCGATAGGCCTCGCCTAAAACCTCTTCCTCGCGCGGGCGCGCGCGCCCAGCTCCAAAAGCTCCTCGCCGACTGGTATCAATACAAACCCCCTAAGTATTAAAAATGTAACATTCTCCTGTCACCCTTATTTAAGGTAAGGCATGGAACAGGAACACTTCGACGTAGAAACCGTCAATGACCTGGAAACGGCCCGCCTGGCCCTGCGCTGGGCCTTGGAACGCCTCCACAAACTAGCCGCGGAGCATGCCGCCATCAAAGAAGCGCACGACAAAGCCGCGCTTCAAGTCCAGCAGCTTGCCGAAGATAATACCCGCAAGGAGGAGATGGTCAAGCGTTGGCGGGAAACCGTCCACGCCTGGGAAGCCTCCATCAAGGACCACCAGAAAATGGAGGAGCAGCTCCGGGAGGAGCTCAAGCATGAATTCCAATACCAGGAGGATCTTAAATCCAAGGAGGAGCGCCGCCAGCTACAGCTTGAATTGGAAGCGCGCGAACGCCAGATCGCGGAAAAAGAAGCCGCGATAGGCAAGCTGCGACGCGAAATCATCGACGCAACCCAGGCGGCCAAACAGGCGGCGGAAAGGGAAATCCAGGAGATATTGAAGCATCAGGGTGAAGCCCTGGAAGAAGCCAAGCAGT
>MGUO01000060.1:0-9337 GCA_001800015.1 Elusimicrobia bacterium RIFCSPHIGHO2_02_FULL_57_9 | reverse complement strand
AAGAAGGCTTGCATAAAAGCAATTTGGAAGCTTTGGCCCGCGAACAGGAAGAGGCGGAAAGAAAACTTGAGGCTAAGCTGTCTCATTATGAAACCCGCTTCCAGCGCAAGGAAGCGGCCCTGGAAGCGCAGGCTGAAATCCAAAGAGAGCAATACCAAAATCGCCTTGAGGCGGAAAGGCAGGCCCGAGAAGCGGCGTTCCGCGAGAAAACCGCCAAACTAGAGGAAGAATACCGCCTCCGCCACCAGAGCGTTCTATCTGAGTTCGAAAGCAAGAAAGGTGAAAGCCTGTCCCATTATCAGGCTCTGCAGGATGACCTGATCCTAAAAGAAGAACAACTTTTCAAGCAGCATCAAAAGCAGCTGGATGAGCGCGCTAAAGAGCTGGAAAACACCTACGCCAGAAAAGAGCAGGAGCTCCTCGAAAACGAAAGGGAGCTGCGTGAAAGCTATCGCCGCAAAGAGGAAGAAGTTTTTCAGCGCCTGCAGGACATGCAGGCGGACTGGAGCAAAAAGGACAAGGACGCCTGGGAGCAGCAGCAGCAGAAACTAGCGCAAGCCCTGCTTAATAACCGGACGGACATCGATCTTGAGCGAAGAAAATTCGACGAATCCCTGGTCAAACTCATCGATGCCGCCAGGCAGAAGCTGGAAAAAGCCCAGGCGGAGAAATGGGCGGACCGGGAAAGACTTCTCACCGGCCAACACCAGGCCGCTCTAGCGGAACTTCAGGGCAGACAGGCCTCCGAGCTTGAACGCGAGCGCAAATCCAGCGAGGCGTTCTACCGCGAGAAAGAGGAAAAGCTCGCGCTTCAATTTCAGGCCGGAGAAGCCGCCTTGCGCCGCTCGCTGATGGATGAGCAGGCCGCCTGGATGAAAACTTACGAGCAGAGCGCCGAATCCCTGCGCAAGGAGCTGGTCGAGAAGAAGCTCAAAGAATCAAGCGAACTGCAAGCTCAACACAATCAACGCCTGCATGAGCTCGAGGAGAATCTAAAACGGCGCTTAAGCGAGGAGCAGCGGACCCTTGAAACCCGCTATGGGGACCTGGAAAAGGCTCAGGAAGAGCGCTTCAAGGCCGCCCGGCAGCAGCGGGAAGAGGACTTCCGCCGCGAGAAAGAGAAGGAGCGCGCCGCAATCCAGTCCAAAATCCAGGAGCTAAGCTCCCGCCTGGAAGCTGAATTTTTAGAGAAAGAAAAAGCGCTCAATCACGCCCTGGCCTCCAAGGAGGCCCAACTTCAGGAAGAACTGGCCAGAAAAGAGCAATCGGCCCTGCGCGCTCATGAGGAAGCCCTCACCCGGGAGCGGGCCAAGATTACGGAGCAGCAAGCCATCATGGAGGGTTCCCTGCGCGACAGGTACAACAAGGAGCAATCCCGCTTGCAGCAGGAATGGGCCCAGCGCGAGCGGGAATGGATCGTGCGCCGGGAAGAACTTTTGGAAGCCGATCGCCAGCGCCTGGAGCAAAGCTTCCGCCAGAAAGAGAACCTTCTTGAAGCCATGCGCCAGGAATTGGAGGAAAACTTCGCCCAACGCGGCAAGGAGCTTGACGAGACCGCCGCGCGCCGGGCCGCCGAGCTTGAGGAAAACTGGCGGCGGCGCCATGAGGAAATCGAGGCGCTTAGGCTTGAGGTCATGCTCAAGACTAAGAACCGGGAAACCGAACTGCAGGAGCAATTCCAGAAAAGGGAAGCCTCCCTGCGCAAAGCCATCGACGATAGAATGGCCGAGCTGGCTCATGGCGAGGAGAATTTCCAGCAGGCCTGGATTCAAAAGGAAGTCGAGATGCAAAAAGGTCTAAGCCAACGCGAGGCGGAATGGCTGGCCGAACAGCGGCAAACGCTGGAAAAAGAGCGCCATGAGTGGGAGCAGGGCCGGGAGCGGGACTTTGAGAAACTGCGCCTCGAGCTTGAAATGAGCCACGCCGCCAAGGAGAAAATGCTCGATGAGGCCATGCAGAAGCGCCAGAAGGAAGCCGACGCCTACCTGGCCAAGCGGGAAAAGGGGCTGATCGCCTCCTATGACGAGCAGTTGCGCAAGGCCCGCGTCGAGCTTGCCGGCGATTCCCACAACCGTGAACAAACCCTCGAGGTTAAGTACCTGGACCTTGAGAAAAACCTCGTCAATGAGTGGGTGGGCAAGGAGAATATCTGGGACACCCAAAAGAGCCAGCTCGTTGAGCGCGAGATATCGGATTTGCGCATCTCATTTGCCCAGAAGGAGGCGGCTTTTGAGCAGCACATCAAGGAATCCGAGAAAACCCTGCGCCAGCGCGAGGCGCGACTTGAGGAAGACTTCGAGCGCAAGAGCCATGAATTTCTCATTGAAATAGCCCAGGAGCGCGACAACGTGCGCGCCCAGTTCGACCGGCGGGTTTCGGAACTCGAGGAAACCTACCGGCAGAAATTCTCGCAACTGGAGCATGAAAAAAGCCGCTCGGCGACGGCGCTGGTGCAGCGCGAAGAGGAAATCCAGGCTAAAGCCGATACGCGCGAGCGCGACCTGCGCAACGAGTTAAACCTGGCCAAAATCGAGCACGCCGCGCAATTCGACGAAAAAGCCCGCCGCTTAGCCGAGGAGCGCGCCGCCCTGCAGAAGGACTACGAGCACAAGTTGCGCGAGCTGGAATTGCGCCGCGAACGCCGCGAGGGCCTGCCTCCGAAAAATCCTTAAAGATTGAGACGCGAACTTCGCTGAAATCACCTTGCGGGAGCAAAACGCGTCGCCGGATATGCGAAAAACTATTATTTTTCCAAGAAGATTTTTGTTTTTATGATGACGTCATCATAACTTCCCCAATAAATACTTATTTTTTAAAGCCCTTCTCTCTTTCCAAGTGACGCGTTTTGAAACAGGTGGCTGATCATTTGCTCTTCAGAAAAATAATGCGAAACCCAACATCCTTGATCTTGAGCGCTTTCTCCACCGCCGCGCGGTAAACGGCGCCTTGCTGTTCATATTTCTTGCGCAGTTTTTCCCTATCCTTGCCGCCGCCTGTCTTGTAATCAGCGACCCAAGTTTTGCCGCCATGGCGGTAAAGCAGATCGATGGAGCCGCGCATGACGGCGCCATCCTGGCCGTAGATAAAAGGGATCTCGCGGCCCAATATTTCCACTTGAGAAAGCTCTTGGGCCTCGGGCGAAGCCAGGAAACTTTCCAAAATTTCCCGGGCCTCGCCGCGCACCGCCTCCCAGTCCGCCTCGGGTGAAAGCCTTTCCAGTCCGACGCCGGCGGCGACAAGCGCCCCAGGCAAATCGCCTTTTTGAGAGAAATCCCAGGCCTGCAGAACTTTGTGGCAAAGCTGGCCTATTAAGGATGCCGCTGCCGCGCCTGCTCCACGCGTCTCCTCATCCGGCAGCCAGGCCTTCCGCGGCTCGCGGAGGTAATCCGTGGCGGCCATGTTCCAGCACTTGGTTAAGGCTTCATCGCGGCGCTTAACGCGGCCGGCCCAAATTTTGGCCAAGTCTTGGAAAGAGGCCCGCGGCTTGAGGGCTGGCCGGATTTGCGCCGGTTTGACGGCCGCTAAAATCGCTTCATCCGCCTTGACCTGATGCACGGGCAGCTTCCAGCCCGCGACATCCATATTTCCCCCTTCTTCTCTGGGCCAAGCGCCGGCGCGGGCCAACAACGAGGTCAAGGCATGCCGGTCTCCGGACTCCTTCCCTAAAATAATAAGTTTCTCCTTGGCCCTGGTCATGGCGACATAAAGCAGACGCACGGTCTCATGCTCCTGGCGCAGGCGCTCCTGCGCCTCAAGCCAAGCCATGGCCGCACCGACGGCTACACCGGGAAGACGCAGGCCGGCCCGGCCGGAAGCCCAGTCCAGAAGGCAAACAGGAGCGGGGCCTGCGCCCCTGCCGGCCGAGGCATTGGAAAGAAAAACCACGGGAAATTCAAGGCCCTTGGATTTATGGATGGTCATGATGCGCACGGCATCCAAATGCTCATCGGCCAACGGGCTTTCTCCCTCCCGTCCGGGCTGCTTGATTTCCGCGGCCAAACGCTCGATGAACTCCTTTAACGTCATCCCGTGCTCATCGGAGGCCGCGGCCGCCAAGCGCCCGAATTTAAGCAGATTGGACACGGTTTGCTGGCCGAAATAGGCTTTGGCCGAGAGCTCTAAAAAAGGCAATTCTTGGAAAACCGCCTGCACCAGCGCGGTTAAAGGCGCGCGTCCGACCTGCGCGCGCAAACGGCGCAGCGCGGCGAAGAGCCGGCCAATCTTCTCATCCGCAGAGTCTTTGAGGTAAGTCAAGCCGTCCGCCCAGGCCAGGCGGTAAAGGTCCGCGTCGTTAAGCCCACTCAAAGGAGAGCGCAGAAGGCCCGCCAAAGCGCGGCGATCCTCGGGATTATCCAGAACTCGCAGCAGATTGATCAGATCGATCACTTCCTGCATGCCGTAAAAATGCCTTTCCATCTCCACGGCATAAGGGATGCCCCGGCTTTTAAAGGCTTCGAGCAAAACCGGCAAGGGTGTGGCCGTTCTCAAAAGCACGGCGACGTCTTTATAGCGGCATTTTTTTCCTTCCCCGCAATGGGTCAAAATCCAGCGCGTGATCCAGGCGGACTCCGCTCTTTGCACGACCTCGGCATCGAAAGGAGCTTGCTCCTTTTGCGGGGCGCTTACACTGACGAGTTCGATCCCGCAGCAACCCTCGCCATTGGCGGCCGAAGGCTTTGCCGGCGCACAAAGCAGGGGCTTGAATTCCGCCTGAAAGCCGGGAAGATATTTCATCAAGCGTTCAAAGACGGCGTTGACCGGGCTCAAAATAGCGTCGGGGCTGCGGAAATTAGTTTTTAAATCGCAAGAAAGGGCGGCCCCCGATTCCAGGATATGCTGTTTGAAGCCATGATAGGCCGCGATATCCGCGCCGCGAAAACGGTAAATGGACTGCTTGGGGTCTCCCACCACGAAAATACGGCCCGGGCCGGGCTTGATTTCCTGCCAACGAGCCGCCGGACGGCCCGGGGCCTCCACAAGAAACATCAGCAACTCGCCCTGCAGGGGATCGGTGTCCTGAAATTCATCGATGAGCAGAACAGGATATTTATGTTTAAGCTCCTCGCGCAGTTGCGGCTCATCGCGCAGCAAATTCCTGGCTTTGGCCAACAAACCATCGAAAGAAATGAAGCCGGCCCGGCTGTAGGCCTGCCGGAATCGGCCGGCGAAAGGCAGCAGCAAGGCAGAAGCTCTCCTGAGCAAGGCCTCTTGAGCCGCGGAGCAGTTTAAGGCGATGCGACAGGCCTGCTCGTAAAGCCCAGCCCCCGCGGGGTCCCAGTTCGCTGGCCATTTCGATTCCTTTATCTTCGGCTCCAAATCATCGAAGAGCCCGGGATTCTCGGCCCGAACAGCGCGCGCCAGCTCCTTAAGACGCGCGCTCACCGCGGCCAGACATTCCAATATTTTCGAATTGGCCCGCGCAGCGGGCCGGCCTTCGCCGGCGCGGCTTAATTGCGCCGCCATTTGCTCCAAACGGCCGGCCAGATCGGGGTCGGGGCTGGCGACGGCCCCCAAGTCCAGGCGCTCTTGGCAAAGCTCGCGCGCCAGTTCTTCAAGAGCATCCAACGGCGCCAGGCGCAAAACCTCAAGCCAGGCCTGCGCCCGCGGCGCCGATTCGCCCAGCTCCGTGTCCAGAAATTGCACCCATTCCGTCTTAAAAAGATCATCGAAGAACCCGCCTTCATCCACCTTAAAACTGGGATCCACGCCGGCCTGCACGGGATAGAGCCGTAGCAAATGGGAAGCGAAAGAATGGATGGTGCCGATCTGGGACTTATCCATGTTTTCCAAGGCCAGGCGCGCCCGGTCCAAAATCTCGGAGTCTGTTTTTTTGAAAGAGGAACGCAACTTGTTCAATACCGCTTGCGTCAGCGAAGACGCCTCGGGCGCCGGCCGTAAGGAAGCGTTCCACCCGGCCGGTGCCGGAGGCCCTTTACTAGACGCCTCCGGTTCCGGCGCAGCGCCCCCTTCGCGCAGCGCTCCCATCAACTCGGCCAAACGGTCGGCCAGGCGCAGCTTGATCTCGCCGGCGGCCTTCTCGGTAAAAGTCAAAGCCACGATTGAGTTAATCGGAATCTCTTGCGCCGATCCCAGAAGCTGAAAAAGCAGGCGGTCGGTGAGCAGCGCGGTTTTGCCGGTTCCGGCGCCGGCTTCAACCAAAATATTGGCGTCTAAGCGCGACCGGGCCGCGTCTCTGTCTTTGTGGTCCGCCGTTTCTATCATAAGCCGGTCAAGGTCCGGGCGCGCGCGCGGGAGGGGCCGTGGCTTTTGCGGCAGAGCCCGGAATAATCGCAATAACGGCAATGGCCGAAGTCCCCGTCATCGGGCGAGATGGGGAAAATACCTTCGTCCATCTGTTTTATTTTGGAGGATACGCCCGCAAAGAATGCCTTGCGGTCGCGGCCCCAATCCGCGGATTGATACACCAGCCGTCCCGCGCCGGAATTCTCCAAGGGATAAAGACAGGCCGACTCAAACTCAGCGCCGCAACCCAGCTCTTGGCGCACGAGTTCCGCATAAAGGGGAAGCTGATGCATTTCGCCGCGGCCGATCGCGGCGGCCAGCTTAAGCCCCGGCCGAATCCGCGTCTTGTAATCGACGATGCGATAGCGTTTACCCGTGCCGTCCAAATCCACGCGGTCGATAATGCCGCGCAGAGGCCGCCCCTCCAAGGCAGAAACCGAAGCCTTAAGGGATTTTTCCAGCCAAGCGGGACGCAGCCCGGAGGCCGAGATCTCGGTCAAATCTTCGGCGATGAAACGGCGCAGATGCTCCGCCATAACCCGCTTGGCGGACAGCCAGAGCAGGGGATAAACCCCCATCTCCTCCCAATTATATTGCGAGAACACCGCCTCCACGGCTTGATCCAGCCTTTTCTCCCAGGCCGCTACCGCGGCCTGGTCCTGACATTCCGGCGCAAGTGGAAGAGCGCCGGAGGCGTCTAATAAAGGGCCTCCGGCACCGGCCGAGCGGAACGCTTCCTTACGGCCGGCGCCGGATGTCATGGGCCAGAATTTATCGGAGAAATCGCTATAAAAATATTCCAGCACGGCATGGTAAATAAGCCCCCGCGCCTTATCCGTGAATTCCCCTTTTTCCGAAACCCGGTCTTCCTCGCCCAGCTTAAGCAGCCGCTCGGCGAAAAACTTGAAAGGGCATTGCGCGAAAGTATCGAGGGCCTTGGGGGAGAGCCCCTCTTTTTGCAGCTGCGCCAAATAGTCCCGAGGCGGGCCGATCAAACCATCCCTATCCCCGGCGCGTGCCCAACCATTGAGCGAGGCCAAAGCGCCCCAGCCCGATTTAAGCAGCTCGCCGTCGCGTCCAACCAATGTTAAATAGTCCGCCGGCTGCTGGTCCTCGCAAGTCCGCAATAGGGAGATTTCCTTGGGCGAAAGCAGGGCATCAGGACATGTCTTAAGCTTTTCCAACGGCTGGCGCGGGACGCGGCGGCTTGCGTTGGACTCGGCCACGGGCACTCCCGCGGCGCGGCATAATTCGCGCAGATAAACGGACGGAACCTCGGCCTTGCCGCTTTCATCGGAGCGGGGATAAAGGCAGTAAAGCCTCTCTTGAGCGGAAGAAACCGAGGTGTAAAACAGAAGCCTCTCTTCCTCATAGCCCGAAGACTTGGCGGCTATCCAGTAGCCCCCCGGATGGCGCAGGGCGTGGCGGGCGGGATCGCGCAGCAAGGGGTCCTCTTGGATCTGCCGAGGGAAAAGCTTTTCCTTAAGCCCCAGCAAAAATAGGAACTTAAAATTATGGCCCCTGGCACCCATGGCGTCTAGAACCCGCACGCCCCGGCAGCCGTCTCCGCAGGCCTCAAGCGCGGCTCTTTTCAATTTTTCCCCCAGACACTCCAAAAAGCCGGGCCATGACGCGCAGCCCAATAAATCAAAAATGGCTAGCGACCCGATTTGCTCCGTCACGGCCGTCCAAGCCGCGGACTCTTCCTCCATCGGCTTTTGCGGCAGGGCAAGGTTCGAATTGAGCATAGCCAGGGCTTGTTCAGATAAGGCTTGCCAAGTCTTCGGCTCTTGCCCCAATTCCTGCTGCAGGCCGCGGAGCCATTCCCAAAGAGAATCCATCGCCGGATTTTCTTTCGCTCTTTTCTCAAGCTTGCCTTTCCACTGCAGCCAGCCGGCGTGAATGCCCAGACCCCGGATAACGCCGTTCCATTGCCGGCTCAAAGAACCGGCCGGCTTAAAATAAGGTGAAGCGATAATATCCTGGACCGCGACCGCCGGAAAATCCCGGCGCTTAAGCGATAATAAGTTAAACGCGCATTTGGCCAGAGGCTGGCGCAGCAAGGGGTCCGGGGCGTTGCCAGTAAACGGGATGGCGTTTTCATCAAACACTTCGTTGACCGCCGCGCGATAAGGCTCCAAGGTTCTGGCGATAAGCCCTATGTCCTCGTAGCTTGCCTGCCCGCTTTCAACCAAGCCCAAGATTTCCTTGGCGGCCGCCCAAACTTCGTCGCGGCAGCCCGAGGCGTTCATCAAAACCAAACGCCGCGCCGGCCGTAAGGAAGCGTTCCGCTCGGCCGGTGCCGGAGGCCCGCTACTAGATGCCTCCGGCACCGGCGCGCCGTCCGAATTGGCGGAAAATAAGGCGTCCAAGACCGGGCCCATGGCGGTTTTCTCAACCCCGGCGTCCAGTTCCTCGGTTGGATAAGCCAGGAGCTTCTCGTTAAAAAAGGCTTCCGCAAAGCGGAAAGCCGGGTGATTGCGGCGGTACGGGAAAAAAAGCTCGGCTTTGTGATTTTGAACCACGCTCTCGAAAAAATCCAGCTGCAGGCCGGTCAAGTCATAGAAGCCGTAGTAAATAATTTCCTTGAACTTGTGAAGGCAAGGGCTCTGCTTGGCCAGCCGGGCGGCCAGACGCGTCAGGCCGGAGGATGACAATACGCCGAGCTCTTCCAACCGGGCTTCATAGGCTTGGGCCAGGCAAAGCAAGGCAGATAATCGTTCCCTCTCATGAGGCTGGCGCAGCAGCTCCTCTCCGAAATAGGTTTCCAAGTTATCGCCGCTGACCCCGGCATCGATCAAGTCGCGAATGCTTGAGCGCAAAGCCCCGGCCAAGGCGCGTGGACGGGCCTTGGCCGCGAAAACGGCGCGCAGAGCGCGATCCTGCTCCAAAATACCGTCAACAACCCGGTCGTGAAAAACCGGGTCTGAAATCAGCGTTTTATCCGGCAAGCCTTCGCTGATGGCCGCCGCGAGGCTGAAGAAAGTGTGGAAATGCACGTCGAGCAGGGCCAAGCCGTGCTCAACGGCCGCCAGACGTTCCAGGCGGTCGGCCATGCGGCGGGAAGGCGCGACAATGGCGATGGGACACTTGG
>MGUO01000059.1:2426-2568 GCA_001800015.1 Elusimicrobia bacterium RIFCSPHIGHO2_02_FULL_57_9 | reverse complement strand
TGCATCCGGCCTCAAACAGCATCCGCTCCGCCACTTTCATCTCGACATCGCCGACCGTCACCGCGCGACGATACAAGCGCACCGCCTTCTGTTTGCGGAGCGCATAGCGCACTTTCCCTTCATGGCCGGCCCCGAACAAATT
>MGUO01000059.1:440-2365 GCA_001800015.1 Elusimicrobia bacterium RIFCSPHIGHO2_02_FULL_57_9 | reverse complement strand
TGGTTGACGACGTTGCCGTTCTTGCCGGCCATGACGGGTGCCATGGGGGGGACGTAAAACAGCATGGGCAGGGTGCGGAACTCGATGTGCGGAGGCAGCGCGATCTTCCAGACCTTGACGAATTTATAGACCGGTGAATTCTGCGCCGCCGTGATCACCGATTCGTGGATGCCATTGCGGCGCGCCGCTTCCAGAACCTCGGGGTCGAATGGGTCCAGGATCATCGAGCGATGCGCCTCGATTAATTCCTCCTGGGGCGCTTTGCCGACTTCCTCGATGCGGTCGGCGTCGTAGAGCAGCACGCCGAGGTAGCGGATGCGCCCGACGCAGGAGTGGAAGCAGGCTGGAGCCTGGCCGGTCTCCAGACGCGGGAAGCACAGGATGCACTTTTCCGATTTCCCGGTCGACCAGTTATAAAAAACTTTCTTGTAGGGGCAAGCCGCAATACAGGAGCGCCAGGCCCGGCAGCGGTTCTGGTCGATCAGCACGATGCCGTCTTCGCCGCGCTTATAGAGAGCTCCCGACGGGCAGGCCGCCACGCAGCAGGGATTCAGGCAGTGGTTGCAGATGCGCGGGAAGTAGAAGAACACCAGCCGCTCGACGGCGGAGAGCTGCTGCCGCTGCTCCTCGGTGAGGCCATCGAGATTCGGGTCATTCTCGGCATAGATCCGCGAGCCGCCCAGATCATCGTCCCAGTTCGGCCCGGCCTCCACGTTGATATAGTCGCCGGTGATCATCGAGATGGGCCGGGCGGTGGGCTGGTCGCCTCCCTCCGGTGCATTGAACAGGTTCTTGTAATCGTAGGTCCACGGCTCGTAGTAGTCGTCCAAAGTGGGCTGGCTGGGATTATGGAAGATATTGAAGATGAGACGGCCCTTGCCGGTGGAGCGCAATTTCAACTTTCCCTTGTCGACATCCCAGCCGCCGCGATACTTGCTCTGGTCCTCCCACGCGGTGGGGTATCCGGTGCCGGGCTTGGTCTCGACATTGTTCCACCACATGTATTCGGTGCCCTGCCGGTCGGTCCAGATGTTCTTGCAGGCGATGGAACAGGTATGGCAGCCAATGCACTTATCAAGATGAAACACCATAGAAATTTGTGATCGAACGTTCATGCCCCCGCCTCCTTCCGTTACCACTTCAGCTCAGGCAGTTTGCGCACCAGCACGTGGGTATCGCGATTGACGCCGGTGGGACCCCAGTAGTTAAAGTGGTAGGTGAATTGTCCGTAGCCGCCTACCATCAGATTGGGTTTCAGCCGCACTCGCGTGAGGCTGTTGTGACCGCCGCCGCGGCGGTCCCCCCGCAGCGGAGAACGCGGCACCGAGTAGGTGCGCTCCGGCGAGTGATACTGGATGCAGATGCCGCGCGGGATGCGCGCGCTGACGGCGGCGCGGGTTACCACCACGCCGTGGTCGTTGTGCACCTCCACCCAGTCGTTGTCCTCGATTTCGATGTCGCTGGCATCCTTGTCGTTCATCCAGAAAGGCTCCACGCCGCGCGACAGTGTGGTCATGCGGTGGTTGTCGCCATAGGTCGAGTGGATGTGCCACTTGCCGTGCGGCGTCAGGTAATTGAGCATCTTGGTTGGCCCGACCTCCTTGCTGAAGCGCAGGTCGGAGTACTCGGCCGGAAGCGGCTTTGGCTTGTAGGTGGGCAGGTGCTCGCCGAAAGCGATGTAACCCGGATGGTCAAGATAAAAATGTTGCCGCCCGGTGAGCGTTCGCCACGGGACCAACTGCTCGACATTGTATGTGAACGGCGAGTAGGGCCGCCCATTCTCAGTTAGCCCGGACCACATCGGACTGTTGATTAACCGCTGCGGGCGGCTCAACAGGTCATCGAAAGTAAGGCGGACGCTGCGGGATTTCTCGGCCAACTGCGCCAGCGGCAGCCCAACTTTCTTCTCCATGTTCTGATAGGAG
>MGUO01000059.1:0-420 GCA_001800015.1 Elusimicrobia bacterium RIFCSPHIGHO2_02_FULL_57_9 | reverse complement strand
AGACCTGCAACATGATTCTGCGATTCGCCGTTGGTTACCGTGGCGAATCGCAGAATCATGTTGCAGGTCTCTTCGTCGTCAAACAGCGATGGATAGCGCTTCCCGTCCCCCGTAACGACTGGAGACGTTTCCAGAGCCTCATCATAAAAATCCTGAATGTCGTAGCGGGTTCCGTGAGCCGCCAAGCCGTTTTGCCGCGCCATCGGTCCGAAAGAGATGAACTGGTTATAGAGATTCTTGTAGTCGCGCGTAACCACCGCCAGGCCCGGCATGGTCTTGCCGGGGATGGCTTCCACTTCGCCGCTCAGCCAGTCTTTGATTTCCGGCTGCGCAATCTCGGCGGCCGTGTCGTGCGCCAGCGGAGTGGCCACCAGGTCTTTCACCGGTTCGGGGAAATGTTTCGCCGCCAGTTCGGAAAAC
>MGUO01000058.1:10711-14457 GCA_001800015.1 Elusimicrobia bacterium RIFCSPHIGHO2_02_FULL_57_9 | reverse complement strand
GGTGGAAGCTGACCCGCAAGCCGCCGTAGAAGGAGTGGGCCCCGCCGATTGGTTCTGGACTGAAATTCCGCTGGGATTGATCAGTTCCGCGCGTCCCAATTATTTGATCATCTGGTCGCCAACAAAATATTTCCTCAGCGCTTCCAGTTCTCCGATCTTGGCCGGCGCCGCCGTCGAGGATGCCTCCGGCGACACTCGCGCCTGGAATAATAACGCCATCTCGGGCGTGCCTCCGCGCTCGACCTCCGGAGCCTTGCGCACGCCGCTCAACAACATCAACCCCGCCTTAGCCATCAAGCTGGTTCCAACCAACGACGGACATGTGTTCGTGACGGATTTTTCAGTGCAGCCCTATGGCCGGAAATTAGTCGTTCGCTTCGCCGTAGAAGGGTTGGGCGTCTCGGATGCCTGGCTGGAGAGTTCCAGCGATCAGTTGGATTGGGAGCGCGCCAGCCGCACTCTGCGCCGTCCGCCGTATTACTTTACGTTAAACGACGATACTCCGGGCATTTTTATCAGGGCCGTAGCCCAGGATGAACGGGGCAACATGGGAACCAGCACCGCCTATCAAGTCCCCTATGCCCGCTAACAAGCCGCACGGACTGCGCGTGGCCGTGGTCGGGGCCACCGGCATGGTTGGGCGCGAGCTGCTGCAAATCCTGGAGAAGCGCCGGTTCCCAGTCAGGGAACTCCTCGCTTTCTCCTCGGGAAAATCCCAGAAGACCGTCCGCTTTCGCGGGAAAACTCTGCACGCTCCCGCTATTAACGAAAAACTGCTTGCTTCCTGCGCTTTGGTTTTCTTCGTAAGCTCGGACGAAATTTCCCAACGGCTGGCTCCGCGCCTGGCGAAGCGGGGGGTTTGGGTTATTGACGACAGCGCGGCATTCAGGCTCAAGCCCCAAGTTCCCCTGGTTATTCCAGAGATCAACGCCGAAGCCTTGCGGCCTTCGCGCAAATTGATCGCGGGGCCCAATTGCACCATGACCGCAATCGCCGTTGCCGGCTTCCGCCTGCATGCCTCCGTCGGCGTGATCTCGGCGCGCATCGCCTCCTATCAATCCGTGTCGGGGGCGGGCAGCGCTGCGTTGCAAGAATTGCTTTCTCAAGCGCGGGCCATGCTTGGCGGCGGGCGGCCGAAAGCCTCGGCCCTGCCGGGCCCCATCGCCTTCAATGTGCTGCCCCAGGTCGGGAGATTTGACCGCTTTGGCCGCAGCTCCGAGGAAAATAAGGTGGCGGCGGAATTGCGCAAAATTTGGAGTGCGCCGAAACTGCGCGTGAGCATGACCGCGGTGCGCGTCCCCGTAATACGGGGACATTCTTTGGCAGCCTGGCTAAACCTGGCCAAGCCCGTCAGCCCGGCTAAGGCTCGTTCCATTCTTGAAAAAACCCCGGGGCTTAAGTTCGCACGGAAACAATATCCGACCCCGCTGTCCTGTTCGGGACGCGACCCGGTGTACGCGGGCAGGGTTCGCCAAGGGGTGGATTCAAAGGAAATTGCGCTATGGATTGTATCAGACAATCTGCTAAAGGGCGCGGCCTTAAATTCCGTTCAGATCGCCGAGGAGCTTCTGCGCCGGCGTTGGTTAGCCTAATTCTTTAAAAGAGCCGCCAACTGCTGATGCAGCCCGCGCGCATCAAGCCATTCCCCGGGAACAAGGGGAAGGGAGGCGGGATTATAGAGGACGAAGGGCAGCATTTGGTCGCCGCCAAGACCGCCGTGCTGCGAGATGATGCTGTATTTGTGATTGTAGTCCAGGGTCGCGCCGTTTTCATAAGGCGCGAAGACCACAAGATCTCCAGATTCCTCGATATCAAGATAATTCGCAATTTGAGCCCCCAAAATCTTGTCGGTCGCCATTTCATCTCTGTAGGGCGCCAGGGGGTCCTGGCCCTCCAGGAGCAGCGCTTCCCCGGTCTTGGCGAGCCGTTTCCGCCCATTTTTGCCAAAAAGCGCTACGGCCTCCCCATCCCGGGCCGCCACCATCCCTACTCCTGGGTGGGCCGCAAGCTTCTGGATGAGATCCGGGTAGCCGGCTTCAAAATCAGTCAAACTCATATGGCCCGGGAAATTCGCCGCATAGATGTTGCCCATGGAATAGACATGTAAAAATACCAGCTCTCCCTCTCGGGACGCAGGATTGGTTTGGAGCAGCGCCTCATCCGCCATCTGCGCGAACCTCTTGCCGTATTTTTTGATAAAGTTCTCCGTGGGAGTCTGCCCGTGGTCTGAGAAGATAAGAAGCCGGCTTCCGTATTGATTCGCCGTCTCCACGAGCTCTCCAATGTGCTTGTCGATGCGTTCCAAGGCAGAAAAGGCCTGCGAAGAGAAGGAGCCGTAATAGTGGGCCTCTTCATCATAGCTTGGGAAATCCATATAGGCGATGGGCTCTTCGTCGCGCATGGCTTTTTTAAGGCCTTCAACCGCAATGGGAGTCCACAAGTTTGCGATAAGAGATAGGAAGTAGGGGGCTTTTTTGTCCATCTCCGTATTGAATCCCATTTCCTTGAAGTCATTCCTTAGAGTCCATGCGTCGCGAACCAGATGGTAAAAGAATTTGGGAAGCGAGACAAACGGATTATGGGACAGAAGGTAGCGCAGGAAGAGGGGACCCCCGTTCCAGAGTTCCTTAAGGATGGCTAGGAATGTCCCTTGGCTCCGGACATCTTTCATGTAAAGGCTGTTGACATCGGCCCCCGTCCGGGCGCCTCCGGATAATTCACTCAGATAGGCGCTGCCCCCATGCAGAATGCCGGACTCTTCGGTCAACTCGAGCTCTTGCTCGTTGCCCGTGATCTCCTTTCTGCGTTTTTTGCTGTACCATTCGTTGCCCGGCAAAAGCTTGCCGTAAAAAATGGCGTGCTGCACCGCTTGAGTGACCGTGGGAATCCCGTTGCGGTAGGCAGCCGCCTGGAACTGGCCGTTTTGAATCAGGGCGGCGATGTTGGGGGCCCGTCCCTGCTTCGCGGCTTCCAGCAGTTGGCGGTATCCAAGCCCGTCGATTTGGACCAGGATCAGGGTTGATTTTGCACGCCGCGGCGGCATTTCGGATTGCGACGGCGGAACCGGCTGGGGGGAAGCGTCTGGAGCGGAGAATTCTCGGGCGTTGAACGGGCTTGCGCTCATGCTGGGCATTTGTTGGGGCAGCGCAATCCCTTCAAAACCAGCGGAGCGGTTCCCATCATAAAACAAGTCGAATAAGATTTTGTCCAGCTCAGGATCATTTTCAATCAGGATTTGAGGGACGGCCAGAGACTGGGTCAGGGTTGTCTCCCCGGCCATGCCTTGATTAAACGCCAGGTTAATTGGGACAAGCTGGAGAAAAAGCGCCCCCGCCAAGGCCGATTTCCTCATGCCGATATTTTGGGCGGGAAATAGAGGCCGGCCCAGGGTCTAAAGTCCTACGCGGCCATGGGTCGAAAGACCTTAATTAGGGACGGATGGTCTCGGCGCCGAAGTAGGAAATGAGCGCCTTGGGGATGGCGACGCTGCCGTCTTTCCGCTGAAAATTCTCGAGTATCGCCGCGCACAACCGGCCCACCGCGACCCCGCTGCCGTTAAGGGTGTGAACTAATTCCGGATCCTTGTCCGCGGCCCGGCGGAAACGCGCACTCATGCGCCGCGCCTGGAAGTCGCTGAAGTCCGAGCAGGAAGAAATCTCGCGGTAGCGGTTTTCAGAGGGGAGCCAGACCTCTATATCGTAGGTTTTGCGGGAACCAAATCCCAGATCCGCCGTGCATAATTCCAT
>MGUO01000058.1:1134-10664 GCA_001800015.1 Elusimicrobia bacterium RIFCSPHIGHO2_02_FULL_57_9 | reverse complement strand
TTTTGCAAGGAGTCTTCGGGCTTGGTGATCCAAACCAATTCGACTTTATCAAACTGATGGTTGCGAATTAGCCCACGCACATACTTGCCGTAAGAACCGGCTTCTTGGCGGAAGCACGGGGTATAGGCCGTCAGTTTCATGGGGAGATTCTCCCCTGGGAGAATCTCCCCGCGCGCCAAATTGGTCAACGGCACCTCGGCCGTAGGAATTAGATAAAGGGGCTGGTTCTTCTCG
This sequence comes from Elusimicrobia bacterium RIFCSPHIGHO2_02_FULL_57_9, assembly GCA_001800015.1. GTDB lineage: Bacteria > Elusimicrobiota > Elusimicrobia > UBA1565 > UBA9628 > O2-02-FULL-57-9. Next base: position 10,430 of record MGUO01000058.1, on the reverse strand, counting down.
CCTTCGCTGGAGCTGGTTTTATAAAGATCCGCCTCAAACTTCGGCAGCTGCCCCGTACCTTCCAATATTTCCGGACGCACCAGCGCCGGCGGCCAAATCTCCTGGTATCCCGCGCTTGAATGCTTGTCAAGTTGAAATGAAATCACGGATCGCAGCAGTTTCGCTCCGGCGCCGCGCCACAACGCGAAACGGGAACCGGAAAGCTTTGCGGCCGCCGCGAAATCAAGAATGCCCAGTTTTTCACCCAGGGTTTGATGATCCAGCGGCTTGAAATCCGGTTGAGGGGGCTCAAATGCGCGGCGCAGTTCCTTATTATCCGCTTCGCTGGAGCCGACCGGGACCGATTCATGGGGGATATTGGGAAGGCTTAAGGCCGCCAGGTGGGTTTTTGCGGCCAGGCTGGCGACGGCATCTTCTTTTTCCTTCAAGTCCGTCTTCAGCGTTGCCGCTTCAGCCATGAGCACGGCGGCTTGTTTCTCGTCTTTTCCGGCTTTGGCCTTGCCGATTAATTGGGACGAGGCGTTACGCTTGGCCCGGAGCCTCTCCACCTCGGCAAGCAGGCGCCGGTACTCGGCGTCCAGGGCCAGCAATTCTTCGAAAGCCGGCAAGTAGCGCCCGCCGCGATTTTTAAGTCCCACGCGGATACCGCCAGGATCCCTGCGAGCTAGATTGATGTCGATCATTTTTGCGCTTCCGCGACCGGGGTCGCCGGGTGAAGGCTAAGCGGGATTTCAAGGGTTTGCACGCGACTTTTATCGCCGCGGCGCGGCTCAAGCATCACCTGAAGCCTGAGTTCCTCGGGCCAATATCCCGCGCGATGGCTTTTTTTAAGATAAAGCTTCAACCCCGGGCTTGGGTCAAGCACCACGTCGTAGAGGCTGTTGGCTCTGACCTTCGGAACCCTCTTGCTTTCCAACAAGAATGGCGGAGCTAAAACGGACTCCTGCGGCTGGCCGATAGGGGCGATCTTGGACGCCAGGGTATAGCGCAGCAATATGCCTTCTACGGCCGGCCCGCGGTTAAGCAGGGAGAGTTTGGCCAGAAGCCTCCCTTTCATCGGCATTCCTGGATCAAGGAACAAGGCCGAGATGTCTTCCGCGTTCTTGGGTTTTTTGTCAACGGAACGAGAGAATTGCCACTGGATTTTCTGCAGCTGGATTTCCGCGCAAGCGGGAGCCGCCGAGGGAAAAAAGACAACGGCCCAACAGACAAGAGTGGATAACCATCGCCTCTGATCCATTCTCGTCCCCGCTCGTCTCTGTTTACGGGGCCAGCGGCAGTTTCGGGTTGATCGGCGGCTCGTTGGCGATCGGCGCCACGCGCGCCACCTTATCCTTGTCGTGCAGCCGAACCAAGCGCACCCCTTGGGTGTTGCGGGAAATAGTCTTGATATCCTTGCAGCGCAGGCGTATGGTCATGCCTTGCTCGGTCATCACCATCAAGTCGTCGTCGTTAACGGCGAGCTTGATGCCGACAACGGCCCCGTTGCGATCGGTGGCTTTAATGGTGATCACGCCGCCCCCGCCGCGATGCTGGCCGCGGTATTCGGAAAGGTCGGTGCGCTTGCCGAAGCCGTTTGCGCACACGGTCAACAGGGTTTTCTTGGCGTTGGAAGGAAACACTTCCATTCCTATCACCTGGTCGCCCTTATCCAGTCGGATTCCGCGAACCCCAATGGCCGTGCGTCCCATGGAGCGCACATCGGCCTCGGGGAAGCGGATGGACATGCCGTCCTTGGTCCCGATAAGGACTTCGTCGCCGGCCGTGGTGTGTTGGACTTCGACCAGGACGTCTCCCTCATCAAGAGAAATGGCGGCAATGCCGGAGCGTCTGATATTTTCGAATTCCTGCAGGCCGGTTTTTTTGATGGTGCCGTTGCGCGTGCTCATCAACAGATAGGTTTCCACTCCCTTCTTCTCTTCAAAGGATCGGATGGCGATGGCCGAGGTGATTTTCTCCTCATTGGGCAGCGCCAACAGGTTGACCAACGCCTTGCCGCGGGAGGTTCTATTGCCCTCGGGTATTTCATAGGCCTTGAGCGCGTAAACGCGGCCTCGGGAGGTGAAGAGCAGCAGGGTGGCATGGGTATCGGTGATAAAGAAATGCTCGATAAAGTCCTCTTCCTTCACATCCGCCCCGGTAATGCCCTTGCCTCCCCGGCCTTGGGCTGAGAACACCGACACCGGCTGGCGCTTGACATAACCGGAGGCCGACAGGCTGATGACGACATCCTCTTTGGCGATCAGGTCTTCCAACGTCATTTCGGCAGCCTCGGTGGTGATCTGCGTCTGGCGGGCTTTGCCGAACTTTTCCTTGACCTGCTCGAGTTCCTTGGCGGCGATAGCCATGACTTTCTTGAGGTCGGCCAGAATCTCCTTAAGCTCGGCGATGCGCTTCATCAGGCCGTTGTATTCTTCCTGCAGCTCATTGACGGAAAGCTTGGTCAGTTGGGCCAGCCGCATGTCGAGAATGGCTTGGGATTGGATCTTAGACAACTCGAACTCCGCCATAAGCTTATTTCTGGCTTCATCCACGTCCTTGGAGGCCCGAATGATCTTAACGACCTTGTCTATGCTCTTGACCGCGATCAGGAAGCCTTCCAGGATGTGGGCGCGGTCCAAGGCCTTGCGCAGTTGGTGCTTGGTGCGGCGCACGACCACGACCTTGCGGTGCTGGATAAAATGCCCGAGCATTTCGCGCACGCCCAACACGCGCGGCCGGCCGTCCACCAAGGACAGCAGGATCACGCCGAAGCTGGACTCCATCTGGGTGTGCTTGAAGATCTGGTTTAAAACGACATTAGCGTTGCCGTCGCGCTTGACCTCGATGACCACGCGCATGCCCTTGCGGTCGGACTCGTCGCGGATATCCGAGATGTCGGGAATCTTCTTATCACGCACCAAGTCCGCGATGGTCTCAAGAAGCGTCGCTTTGTTGACCTGGTAGGGCAACTCGGTGACGATGATGGCCTGGCGGTTGCCTTTAATGTCCTCGATCTCGGTTTTGGCCTGCACGCGGATCGATCCCCGCCCGGTTTCAAAGTAATCCCTGATTCCCGTCTTGCCCCGGATAATGCCGCCCGTGGGGAAATCCGGGCCTTTTATGATCTTGATGAGCTCTTTATTCTCGATCTTGGAGTCCTTGATCAAGGCGCTGGCGGCGTCGCAGACCTCCGACAAATTGTGCGGCGGAATATTGGTCGCCATGCCGACCGCGATGCCGGAGGAGCCGTTAACGAGCAGGTTGGGCGCTCGGGCGGGCAGAACGGTGGGCTCGGTGGTGTTTCCGTCGAAGTTGGCGACGAAATCCACGGTGTCCTGATCTATATCCGACAAAAGCTCCTCGCCGAATTTGGCCAAACGGGACTCGGTGTAACGGTAGGCCGCGGCCGGATCGCCATCGACCGAACCGAAGTTGCCTTGCCCATCGATCAGCGGGTGCAGCAAAGAGAACTCCTGAACCATGCGCACCAGGGCGTCGTAAACGGCCGAGTCGCCGTGCGGGTGGTATTTCTTCAGGACTTCGCCGACGACGCCGGCGCATTTCGAGTACTTCTTGTTCGAGGCTAGGCCTTCGTCATGCATCGCGTAAAGAATGCGGCGATGGACGGGCTTTAAGCCGTCGCGAATATCGGGCAGGGCCCGGCCCACGATCACCGACATGGAATAATCGATATAAGAAGCTTTCATTTCCGCGCCGATATCGCGCGGAATGATATTGCCGACCGGTTCCGGGATCAAATCCTGTTGTTCGGGTTTGCTCATATCCATCTCCTCTCTTAAATATCAAGATTCTTAACTTCTTTGGCGTGCTTTTCGATAAAAGCGCGGCGCGGTTCAACCTTATCGCCCATCAAGGTGGTGAAGGCCAGTTCCGCGTCAGCCATATCGTCCACCGTCACCTTAAGGAGCTTGCGGCGCTTGGGATCCATGGTGGTCTCCCAAAGCTGATCCGGATTCATTTCACCGAGACCTTTATAGCGCTGGATGCTTGCTCCAGAACGGCCCGCTTCGCGCACCGAGTCCAGAAGCTCCTTGAGGCTGTAGCCGTCGGACTCGCTGCGCTCGCCCTTCGCGCGGAAGAGGGGCTTGGTTTTTTCATCGCGCATGACTTCGTACCAGCGCAGATCCAAGCCCAGGGTTTTGAGGCTTTCGGAAAGCTTGGCAAGCTTGGCCATCTCCCAAAGCTCAACCATGTCCGGCTCCAGGGCTTCCTCGTCAACCTCTACCGGCAGCTCCACCGCCCCTTCCGCTGGTTTCGCCTTGCTCTCTGTCTTTTCGGCTATCAACGCGGTCTTTTTCTCTGCCACATATTTATCGCGGTATTGATGCCATTCCTGTTCCGTATAAAAATACATGTGCTCGCCGGCCGAGGCTTCCACCCGGAAGAGAGGAAGCTTCCCTTTGTCCAAAAAAGCCAGGAAGTCCTCAAGATGAAGGCCCTTGCGCTCCAAATGGCGCAGAAGATTCTCCAACTCGGCCAAAAGCTTTAAAAGGTCGCGCAGGTCTTCGGGCGCCAGCTTTTTTGACTTGCCGTTGAGCGGGTTAAACGCGGTTACTTCGACGGAATTACGGCCTTCGTTTAAAAGCCACTGCTCCATTTTTTCATCGGTTTCGACATACATCTCGCTCTTGCCTTTCTTAACTTTATAAAGAGGCGGCTGGGCGATGTAAATATGCCCCTTCTCAACCAAGGCCTTCATCTGCCTGTAGAAAAAAGTGAGAAGCAAGGTCCGGATATGCTGGCCGTCCACATCGGCGTCGGCCATAATAATGAGCTTGTGGTAGCGCAGCTTTTCAACCCTAAGGCCCTCCTCGCCCTCATTGCCTATGCCTGTGCCGATGGCCGCGATCAGCGTGCGGACTTCTTCATTGGAGAGCACCTTCACCAAGCGCGCTTTTTCCACGTTTAAAATTTTACCCTTTATGGGGAGAATGGCCTGAAAAGCGCGGTCCCGGCCCTGCTTGGCCGAGCCGCCGGCCGAGTCTCCTTCGACGATGAACAACTCCGAGCGCTCAGGATCTCGTTCCTGACAATCGGCCAACTTTCCGGGAAGAGACGTGTCTCCCAGAACGCCCTTGCGCCGGGTCAACTCCTTGGCCTTGCGCGCGGCCTCCCGGGCCTCCCCAGCGGCCATGGCCTTTTGACAGATGGCTTTGGCGGTAGCCGGATTTTCCTCAAAAAACGTCGTAAGGGCGTCGCCCACGACGGACTTAACAATGCCCTCGACTTCAGCGTTTCCCAGCTTGGACTTGGTCTGGCCTTCGAATTGAGGATTGGGGATTTTAGCGGAGAGAACCGCGCATAAACCCTCGCGCACATCGTCGCCCGTGACGGTAAAGTTCTTGCCCTTGAGCATATCGTACTTCTTAATATAATCGTTGATGACGCGTGTTAAAGCGGAGCGGAAGCCGGCCAAATGCGTGCCCCCCTCCTGGGTCTTGATGTTATTAACGAAAGAAAAGATGTTTTCCGAATAATCCTCGTTGTATTGAATTGCGAAATCAACGGTCACCTCATCCTTGGTTTTGGAAAAACTAACCGGTTCGGCATGAAGAACTTTCTTGTTGGCGTTGAGGTACTTGACGAACTGGGAGATGCCCCCCTCGTAATGGAAGGCGTGCTTCTTATCTTCCCTTTCATCTATGATGGTGATTTTGGCGCCTGTGTTAAGGAAGGCTAGCTCGCGCAGGCGATTGGATAAAATGTCGAATGAAAACTGATGACCGTTGAAAATATCTGGGTCCGGCTTAAAGCTGACGCGTGTGCCATGCTCCTCAGTTTTTCCCGTCACCTTCACATCATGGTCCGGCTTGCCCCGCTTATAGGTTTGCGTCCAAATCTTCCCATCCTTGTGCACATCGACCTTAAGCCACTCGGAAAGAGCGTTCACGCAGGATATGCCGACGCCGTGAAGACCGCCGGAAACCTTATAGGCGCTCTTGTCAAATTTTCCGCCGGCATGCAGGGTGGTCATAACGACCTCAAGAGCCGATTTGCCGCGGATGTTGGCGGGCAACTTCGAATCCTTCATGGGATCGACCGGAATCCCGGAGCCGTCGTCGATAACGGTGCAGACGTTGCCTTGGTGAAGCAGCACGTCAACCGAGTTGCAGCGTCCCGCTAAAACTTCATCGATGGAGTTGTCAACCGCCTCATACACCAAATGGTGCAGCCCTGATGGCCCCGTGGAACCGATATACATGGCCGGACGCCGGCGCACCGCCTCCAAGCCCTCGAGAACTTGAATTTTAGAAGCATCATACTCGTTTGAAGCCGCCCCAGAAACTTCTTTTGTGATGGTAGTGTCGGACATAGGCCGCTTTCCTCCGTTGCCTTTCTTGTTTGGCTTTCGCTTCTTTGCTTTTGATCGAACCATCGCTCACGTCCCGCTTATTTCAAAGACGTCCTGATCGCCTTAATCCAGGCGCGGCCGAAATACTTATTTAAACCCTGAACAACTTCGGAACTGCGCATATGCAACTCTTGGGCCGCAGCTGAAGAACTAGGTTTTACGTACAAGACCCCTCTCTTAACCCCTATAAGCGCCCAATACTTCGAAAAATGTCCCAACTCCTTGTCCCATACCGCGTTAAGAATCGATATTTTGTCCGCTTGTATTCCGGACCGGAACTTAAACGACTTAACAAGCTCCGAGGATGTCGACCACCTGCGCTTCCTCAAGCGCGCATGGGCATTACCACGAAACGGGTGCCCTCTTCTCCCACAGGCTCCAAAAGAGCCGGATTAACCGGCGTCGTCAGCCCAATTGTAGCCTTGGCCGTATCAATATGCTTTAAAGCATCCATGATGAAAGTGGGGTTAAAGGCGATTTGAAAATCATCTCCCGCGTATTCAATAGGCATCTCGTCATTAAACTCAAGATTCTGGCTGGAAGCCGCGACCTGCAAGCTTCCTTTCTTTAGCGTGTACTTAACCGAGCCGCCGCGGTCCACCGCGCACAAAGAAGCCCTTTTGGTCACAGCAAAAAACTCTTTGGTCTCCAGATTGATGGAAATATCTTTTTTAGCCGGAATCACCTGCTCATATCGAGGGAAGCTTCCTCCCACAAGGCGAGATAGCAAGGTCGTTTCGCGAAGCTGAAAGGCGATCTGATTTTCTGTCACTCCGATCAGTATTTTTTCCACAGAATCGCTCTTAATCTCATGATGAGTCAAAAGCTTAAGAAACTCCGCTAGAATTTTTATAGGAACAATGACTTGAAACTCTTTTTCCTTAGGTACCGCCTTTTGAGCGGCTAGGGCTAAACGACGGCCGTCCGTTGATACCATTTCCAAGACGCCTTTTTTAGCCGACCAAAAAACGCCGTTTAATACATGACGGGTTTCATCGGAAGAAGCCGCAAAGATGGTTTTTTTTATCATATTCCCGATCACACCCACCTCCGCCCCGAAAGCGTTCTGTTTATTAAACTCCGGAAGTATGGGGTATTCTGATTTTGGAGCTCCGGTAATGCCAAACCGCGAGCGGCCGCATTTAAGCTGGATTTTCCCGCCGGCATCCACCGAAAGCTCCACATCCTGATTATCAGGAAGACTGTGCAGGATATCAGAAAATTTTCTAGCCGGAATGGTAATGCTGCCGTCGGTCTCAACTTCCGCTCCTATATAGTGCTTGACCCCCATTTCCAAATCAGTGGAAACAACCTTAACCCGAGAATTTTCCGTCTCCATAAGGAAGTTCAGTAATATGGGCAAGGTGGTTCTGGTTGATAAGGCTGACTGTATGGTTTGCACCCCTTGTGTCAATGTTTCTTTACTGCAATGTATTTTCATTTAAATCGTCCTCTTAGTCATCAGTAAGTGCATAAGGTGTATAACTAAACTTTCCCGTCACATGACGGCAATAGTGCGTTAAAAGTTCTCAACAACTTCTTGGGGATAAATGTCTCAAGTTATCCACAGAACCAACACAATAAAAATAAAAGCACAAACAAGGCGGTGTATTCACTAGTTTTCCACAGCCTGGATGTCGGATTGAAGCTTATTGACAACTTCCAGAAAAAAGGGATCTCCTTCCACCAGTTTCTTTATCTTTTGCCGTGAATGAAGCACGGTGGTATGGTCCCTTCCGCCAAAGCAGCGCCCGATTTCTTTAAGGGAAAGATCGGTCATAATACAGGATAGATACATGGCCAGTTGGCGGGGAAGGGTCACCGAAGAAGTCCTCTGATTGCCCTTAAGATCCTTAACATCAACCGAATATTTAAAAGCGACCACCCTCTGTATTGTCTCCACGCGCACGGGCGAGGCGTCGCTGGAAATAGAATCCTTGAGAATTTCCTTAGCATCGTCCACGGTCAGGGCACTGCCTGTCATTGAGGAGAAGGCTTTTAGGCGAATGAGAGAGCCCTCTAGGGCCCGGATATTGGTTTTTACGGCTGTGGCCACGAAAAGAAGCACGTCGTCGGGGACGTAAAACCCCTCAATAGCGGCTTTTTTCCTCAAAATGGCGATACGCGTCTCTAAATCCGGCGCTTTAATATCGGCGACAACACCCCATTCAAAACGCGAGATTAGGCGCTGCTCGGACGGCGACATTTCCTTGGGCGAACGGTCGGAAGACATCACAACCTGCTTATGGGCGTTAAACAAGGAATTGAATGTGTGGAAAAACTCCTGCTCGCTGCGGTCCCGGGCGATAAGGAATTGAATGTCGTCAATCAAAAGACAATCCAAGTTTCTATACTTGCCGCGGAATTCGTCCGGCTTGTTTTGACGGATGGAATTAATAAACTCGTTGACGAAATGCTCGGAGGTGGTGTAGAGAACTCGCGCCCGCGGGCGCTCCTGGCGCATGGCGTTTCCAATGGCATGCAAGAGATGGGTTTTCCCCAGGCCAACGTCCCCGTATATGAAATAAGGGTTGTATTGCGTGCCCGGATTTTTGGAAATGGATTCGGCGGTGGCGTGGGCGAAGCGGTTGGAATCGCCGATGACGAAAGAAGAAAAAGTATAGCGGGGATTAAGCTCGCTTAAGGGGAAGTCGGATTGCGGCCCCGGCTCGGAAATAGGGTCGGCGGCCGGCAGCACCGTACGCAGATCCTTGGATACTTCATAATCGAGGTCGATTTCCAAACCCGCGAGGGTCTTGAAAATACTCGAGAGCTTTTTCTGGTAATGTTCTTTAATCCAGTTGGAAAAGAACTTGTTTGGCACCTTTATTTGAAGTATTTGGTTCTCTAAACGCAGCGCTTCCACAGGCTTAAGCCAGAGGTCAGCCTGCTCTTCCCCGATGTCCCCGCGTAAACGGGAGACGGCCCGGATCCAGAGCTC
>MGUO01000058.1:0-1117 GCA_001800015.1 Elusimicrobia bacterium RIFCSPHIGHO2_02_FULL_57_9 | reverse complement strand
GGGAGAGGTTATTCACAGCTTGTCCACAGGTGTGTATAAGTCTGGAATTATAAAATTATCCTTATAAAATATGTATTTATTTAACTTCACACCCACAGTCTAAAGTGACGTCTTTTAGACGGTGTTACAGAATTATTAAATCTGATTTAACAGCCCGGCAACATCGAAATAGTATCTAATTTTTAGGGGGGAGTCAAACCTGTTAAATTGACAGGCAAAACCCAAAGTGCTTCAATAAATCCAATTGCTCCAACCCGAATCAGCACGAGGCCATTGCTATGGAAATACAACTGACGGCTAAGCAACTTAAGATAACTCCGGCGATCTCCGATTATGTGCATCAAAAAATCGAAAAAGCCCAAAAATATTTCGACCATATTGTTTGGGGGCAGGTCTTTTTGCATATAGAAAAGAGGGCGCATAACGCGGAGGTTGTTATCCATGCTCCTGGTCAGACCTTCCGCGCGCTGGCCACGGCCGCGGATCTTTATTCGGCGGTGGATTTGGCCTCGGATAAGATCGATGCCCAGTTGAAAAAATTTAAGGAGCGGCTTAAGGACCGACATAAGCCGCATGTTGCCGGGGAAATGGAGGCCGGAGAAGCCGGTTTTTCGGCGCCAGGGCCGATAAAAACCGCGATTGTCAAACAGGCGGTTTTCCCAATGACGCCCGAACAGGCCGCCGCGGAAATGGAGGCCCAGGGCCAAAATTTCCGGCTTTTTCAAGACCAGGACTCGCGCCAAATCCATGTTATTTACCGCTGCAGCGATGAGTCCTATAAGATTGTCCAGCCCGTTAAAAAGAGTGGGCGTTGAGTTGGACTCGTGAGCCTCACGGTCGGCGCTCTACTCAAAGAGCAGGCAAAGAAGCTTAGACTAGAGCTCATATCCGGCGAAAAATCCCTTAATCGCCCCATAACCGTCTCGGAATTAAACCGGCCCGGCCTGGCCTTGGGCGGGTTTATAGAACATTTTCGCGCCGAGCGGATACAAATCATCGGGATAGGGGAGCAGGCTTACTGTTTGAAAGCCCCCGCGAAAGATTTGGCCGGCGCTCTTTCCACCATGCTTTCTTTTCCGGATTTGCCGTGCCTCATTATGACCCATAACTTAAAAAC
>MGUO01000057.1 GCA_001800015.1 Elusimicrobia bacterium RIFCSPHIGHO2_02_FULL_57_9 | reverse complement strand
GACCTTGGTCGTCGCCAGGGCTTCGTAAACCGCCTGGCGCTGGTGGGTCAGGGCCAGCCCCTGCCGGTGGAATATGTCGCGCAGGCCTTTATATTTAATAATCATTATCGTCTGATAAAGTATATCATTAAATAGTTGACATCCCCCATGCAAATCTTGTATTTTTCTACCGGCGTTAAGGAATATTTTCAGGCCTGAGGAGGCATTCATGGACGGACTTCAGTTCTTTTCCCGCTGGCTGCATGTGATCGCCGGAATTACCTGGATCGGCCATCTGTATTTCTTTAATTTCGTCAATGTCCCCCTTCAGGCCTCGTTGGATGACGCGGCCAAGAAAACCGTCAACCCTCAGCTCATGCCCCGGGCCTTGTGGTGGTTTCGCTGGGGCGCGATGATCACTTTTCTTTCCGGCCTTCTGCTTTTTACTCTGATCTACGCCTATGTCCCGCAAGAAGGCTTGCGTATGCCCGGCCTGCGCGTTGCCGGCCCATGGATCATGCTGGGCATGACGCTGGGCCTTATCATGTGGTTTAACGTCTGGTTCATCATCTGGCCCGTCCAGAAGAAAATGCTTTCCGGCAGGGCCCTGCCCGAGGAACTGCCGGCGCTCAGGCGCCGGGCTTATCTGGCCTCCAGGACCAATACCTATCTTTCCGGCCCCATGCTTTTGGGCATGCTGGCCGCCAATCATCTCAACGCTGATTTCTTTCCCGGCGTCATCGCCTGGAGCGCGGCGGCTCTGGCCTGCACATGGGTTGCGATATTCCATGCCGCCAAGGTCGGGAAATCGGTTTAACCATGGCCAAGCAAAACGTGCCCTACGTTATTGAAGAGACTTCCGGCAAGAAGGCTTGGTGCTCCTGCGGTGAATCCGAGAAGCAGCCTTATTGCGACGGCTCCCATGCCCGCAAGAACACCGGCAAGCACCCTATCAGGGTGGAATTGACCGAGGCAAAGAAGGTGGCTTGGTGCGGCTGCAAGCAGAGCAAGAATCCGCCCTACTGCGACGGCAGCCACCGATCCCTTACTTAGGGTTTCACCAGCTTCAGGAATTCTTCACGAGTGCGCTGGTCCTTCTGAAAGCAGCCCAGCATGGCGCTGGTCACGGTCGGAGACAGCAGGCTTTCGGCCCCGCGCATTTCCATGCAGAGGTGGCGGGCTTCGATGATGACGCCTACTCCCAAGGGCTGCAGCTTATTGCGAAGGGTTTGGGCGATTTGGCTGGTCATGCGCTCCTGAACCTGGAGCCGCCGGGCGAAAATATCCACGAGCTTGGGGATTTTGGAGAGCCCGATGATTTTGCCGTCCGGGATATAGGCCACGTGGGCTTTGCCGAAAAACGGGAGAAGATGATGTTCGCAGTTGGAATAGAAGGTGATGTCCTTGACCAGCACCATTTCGTTGTAAGCCTCGGTGAAAATCGCGCTGTTAATCATCGAATCGATATCCGCCGCATAGCCGGAGGTCATGTCGCGCAGGGCTTGAGCGACTCTTTCGGGGGTCTTAAGCAAGCCCTCGCGACGGGGGTCCTCGCCTAACGCGGCCAGAATATCGCGCATATGCTCGGCGATCAGGTCTTTCTCGGCGGGAGGCAAGGCTTTTACGGCCAGGCCGCGCACAGGTCCGTTGTCTTTGTTCATAGGGCTGATAAGTACTCCAGAATTGTGCGCACCACCGAGCCGGTCCCCCCCACGGGGCAATAGGCCGAGGCGCTGTCGTTCCAGGCCGTGCCGGCGATGTCCAAGTGCACCCAGGGCTTGCCGTCGACGAATTCCTCAAGAAACAGCCCGCCGATGATCGAGCCTGCCTCGCTTCTGGCCTTGCCGATGTTTTGCAGGTCGGCAATCGAGCTCTTGATCTGCTCCTTGTAGTCGCGCACCAGCGGCAGTTCGCAGAAATTTTCATCGGTCTTGGCCGCGGCCGCCAGCAGCTGGCGCAGCAAGGCCTTATCGTTGGTCATGGCTGCGGTTACCTTGGAGCCTAAGGCGGTCACTACGGCGCCGGTTAAAGTAGCCAGGTCAATGATGCAATCCAGCTTCTGGCGGCAGGCGTAGGCCAGGGCATCGGCGAGCACGAGCCGGCCTTCCGCGTCGGTGTTTAGAACCTCGATGGTTTTGCCGTTCATGGCCTTGATTACGTCGCCCGGCTTCATTGCGTCAGGGCCGGGCATGTTGTAGGTGATGGC
>MGUO01000056.1:2249-3963 GCA_001800015.1 Elusimicrobia bacterium RIFCSPHIGHO2_02_FULL_57_9 | reverse complement strand
TGGTCCTGGGGATCGTTGAGCTCGGTATAGGCGTTGGCCAGTTCCTGGCCCCCGCCGAAGCATTCGAAGCGTTCCACCAGCGACTCGCTTGCGCCTTTAAGCTTGGCCAAAGGCGTGATGGCGGTCGGGTGGTCGAAAATGAAAGTCATCTGGTCTAGATGCGGGAGGATCTTGGCGTCGAAGAGGCGCTCGAAAATTTTGGCCTCGGGAGTTGCGTCGCCGGCCGGCACGGAGTGCCGGCCGGCTAACGCCAACAGACCTTTTTTATTAAAGCCTTTTCCTTTCAAAATGTTGTCGATTTTTTCTCCGCAGTATTTCTGCCAGGCCTCCGGCAGGTACAGGCGGCGGAAAGGGGGTTTCAAACTGACTTTAATATCGCCGCACAGCGCTTCCTGGATGCCCAAGGCTTGCGCGCAATCGCAGATCACGCGTTCGAAAAGCTCGGCCATCCCGTCATAATCGGAATAAGCCGCATAGGCTTCCAGCATGGTGAATTCCGGATTATGGCGGGTGTCGATGCCTTCATTTCGGAAAATCCGCCCGATCTCATAGACCTTGTCAAAGCCGCCGATAATCAGACGCTTGAGATAAAGCTCGGTGGCGATGCGCAGAACCATTTCCTGGCTTAAGGCTTGGTGAAAAGTTTTAAACGGGCGGGCTGCGGCGCCGCCGGCCTGGGAAAGAAGAATGGGGGTTTCCACTTCCATGAAGCCCAGCGAGTCGAAGGTTTTACGGTTGGTGGAAACGATCAGCGAGCGCTTGGCGAAGACCTCCAGGGTTTCGGGATTGGCGATTAAGTCCAAGTGGCGGTGGCGATAGCGCGTTTCCAAGTCCTTAAGCCCGTGCCATTTCTCGGGCATGGGGCGCAGGGCCTTGGATAAGAGAACGGCCGCGGCGGTGTTCACCGTGACCTCCCCGGTTCTGGTTTTAAATACGACGCCGGTGACCGCGACAAAGTCGCCGGCGTGCAGGTCTTTCTTGACCAGGGCGAAGGTTTCCTCGCTCAGCGCGTCTTTCTTGAAATAAAGCTGGCATTTGCCGCTTCCATCCCGGATATGGGCGAAAATCGATTTGCCCATGTCGCGGACCTGCAGCAGGCGTCCGGCGCAGGCCACCTCGGTGGAGCTGTGTTCGGAAGGCCCCAATGGGGCTCCGAGCTTGAAGACCTCGGCGCAGGAGTGGGTTTTTTTGCTGCGTGCCGGGTAAGGATCGATTCCACGCGCGCGCAGCTCGGCGACCTTGGTTTTTTTATAAGCGAGAATTTCTTCCAGCGAGCGCTGCTCCACCGGGGCGCCGGGCGCTTCCATCAGGCCTTTTGCCTCTCCCCGATGATGCCGGCGATCAGCTCGCGCAGCATTTTGGGATCAAACGGTTTTTGCACGTAAGCCGCGACATTGGGCGCCATCTCGAAAAGGTCGCGCATTTTCTGGCCCTTGGCCGTGAGCACCAATATCGGTATGGACTTGGTGCGGGTATCGGCTTGGAGCTTCATATTGAGGGCATAGCCGTCCATCACCGGCATCATGATGTCTAAAATCAGCAGATCGGGCAAAGGGGTATCGGGCTGAGGAGGGTCTATGCCCAGGCGCTCCAAGGCGACCTGGCCGTTGGAAGCCTCGCTGACCGTATAGCCGTCTTTTTCCAGCACGAAGCGCAGCAATTTAACGATATCCGGCTCATCGTCGATTACCATAATAGCGGCGGGTTTGTGGGT
>MGUO01000056.1:0-2210 GCA_001800015.1 Elusimicrobia bacterium RIFCSPHIGHO2_02_FULL_57_9 | reverse complement strand
CCGTAAGGAAATGCGGTGGCGGTCATTTCGCGGGCCGCAAGACGGAGGCGACGGTGTCGCGTAAATGCTTGGGATCAAAGGGCTTCTCCAGATAGGCGGCGACGTTGGAAGTCAGTTGGAACAAGTCGCGCATCTGTCCCTTGGCGGTCAGCACGATGATGGGCACCGAGCGGGTCCGGGAATTAGCGGCCAATTTGGAAGTCACCGAGTAGCCGTCCATCACCGGCATCATGACGTCTAGAATGATCAAATCCGGAATCGGCTTGTTCTCGGAGGGGGGCTCGACCCCCATTTTTTCCAGCGCCTCGGCCCCGTTATAGGCTTGGCTGACTTTATGTCCGTCTTTTTCCAATAGAAATCCAACAAGGCTGACAACGTCTTTCTCGTCGTCGACGATCAGGATGTTGGCGGCCATCGAAAAGAATAATAACAGTTTCCACTAGGAGCGTCAACGCCGCGAGGTTGTCATGTCGTCATAAGATTTAATAGAATTCCCAATATGGCCGTTGAACAAACCCTCATTCTCATCAAACCTGACGGGCTTTCCCGCAAACTGACGGGTTTAACCATCGACCGCTTGGACGCCTCCGGCCTGGAAATGGTCGGCGCCAAAATGGTGAGCGTATCGGAGAAGCTGGCGCGCGAGCACTATAAAGCTCTCTGCGACAAGCCGTTTTTTTCCAATCTGATCAAATACATCCGCGGCGATTTTCATGGCTTTCCCGGCCACCGCGTGCTGGCGATGGTTTACCGCGGCGAGGGCGCCATCGCCAAGGTGCGCCAGATAGCGGGCGCGACCAACCCGGAGCAGGCAGAGCCCGGAACCATCCGCGGCTCTTTCGGCCGCATCACCACCGCCGGCCAGTTCGAAAACGTCATCCATGCCTCATCCGACCCCAGAGATGCCGAGCGCGAAATCAGGCTGTGGTTTAAGGCCGATGAGATATTGCCCGAGCCGGCAAAGGCGTTAAAGTGAAGCTTCTCTTGTCCTCATTCTGTCTCGCGGTTTCCCTAAATGCCGCGGCCGAGGCTCCCGCGCCCAAGGCTAAAAAACCGGCCGAATTGCCGGGAACCGACATGGAGCTTAAAACCCAGGACGGTTGGACCCTGAAGGCCAAGTTTAAGTCCGCCCAGCCGGGCCAGAAAACCTTTGTTTTGCTGCACGGCAAAGGCCAGCGCAAGGAATTCATGCTGCGTTTAGCCAACCGCCTCTCCATGGCCGGTTACGGTTATTTGGGCGTGGATTTGAGAGGGCATGGCCAAAGCAACATCGGCCCCGACGGCGAGCCGATAACGTATAAGAAGTTCAAGACCACCAAGGCTCAGAATGATTTTGCCAACATGGCCATGGATGTCCAAGCCGCGGTGAGCGCCTTAGTCGCCCAATATGTGCCGGAAGAAAGCATCGGCATCATCGGCACCGATGTGGGCGGGAGCGTGGGGCTTAAGTACGCGGCCGTGCATCCGCAGGCGCCATTGCTGGTGATGTTGTCGCCCGGCATGGAGTATCAGGAGGTGACCACGGTCAATGCCATGCGCGCCTACAAGGACAGGCCCATTCTCATGATTTACGGGGAGTTGGACAAAAAATCCTCGCGTGAAACGCCTATCCTTTATGAGTTTGCCAAACGCTCGGTCGGAGAGCGTAAAGCCACCATGATTGCGGTTCCTCACAAACAGGGCGTGCGGCTGCTTAACGGCCAGGTGATTCAACTGGTACTCAATTGGATCATCAACCCGGTCAAAACCGATACCGTTGGTCCGTCCTCTTCAACGGTTTTGGCTCCGGGCGTTCCTGACGCGCAATCCGCGGATTCCAGTTCCGAACTGATTTTAGACCCGTAAAGGTTGAACGTGGCGCTCCAGTCCGGCCTTTATTCGCGGCTGCCGACCGAAAGGCCCAATCCTAAAACTCGCCATATTGATCGTCTGGATCCCTTGGCCATTGTCCGGCTTGTTAACGCGCAGGATGCGCTCGTGGCCCGGGCTGTTGGCAGCCAAGCCCGCGCCATCGCCAAGGCCGCGGAAGCGGCCGCCGACGCTCTGCGCCAAGGCGGCTCGGTGGTGCTGGTAGGCGCGGGAACCAGCGGGCGGCTGGGCGTTCTGGAAGCCGCGGAATGCCCGCCGACATTCGGGACTCTTCCCCGGCAAATTCGAGCGGTGATCGCGGGCGGACGTTCCGCGGTTTTTCGTTCCCAGGAAGGAGCGGA
>MGUO01000055.1:1978-4185 GCA_001800015.1 Elusimicrobia bacterium RIFCSPHIGHO2_02_FULL_57_9 | reverse complement strand
CACTTTCGAAAATTCTCTTTGGGCTTTCCACCAGCATTTGGGCAAGGACACGGATGCTCTGGAGTTGGACCTGCGCGAAACCCGCGATGGCGCGCTCATCCTGATGCATGATGAAAAGGTGGATCGCACTACCGACGGCAAAGGCAAGGTTTCCGGGATGACTCTGGCGCAGATTCAAAGGCTGAAAATTAAAGGCCTCTCCGAGTATCCGCCGACTTTTGAGCAGATTGCCTATCTGGCGCAAGGTCAATTTTTTCTGGTCATTGACGTTAAGAGCGCTTCGGTGCGCAAGGTTTGGGAGGCTATAAAACGCGGCGGCCTGGAACGGCAAGCTATTATCTTTGTGGATAAAAATCGGGAATATTATGAGATCAACAAACTGCTCGCTCAAGGGGAAGACCCGCTTTTTATGCCGCGATTGCGGGAATCGATGTCGGCGGCCCAGCTTATGGACTTCTTTTTTAAAAATCCGCGTTTTGTTCACATAGACATGGAGACATTAAATCCAACCAATCTTGATGCCATCCGGCAGCGCGGGGCCCATGCTTATATGCATTTCCCTTCCCTCGCTGCTACTTCCGAACTAAGGCAGGCAGGCCTCGAACTCCTCAAGCAAGGCGTCCACTTTTTTGACCACGACAATGTCAATAAAGTTTATGAAGCTTTGGCTGAGCGCCGGGTCGGCGCCGGCTCCAGATAGCGCTGTCGTTTTTCAGTGCCTGGTTTCAGGAGTTGTCGCCGCCGGACTTGAGGATGGCGCCGCATAATTCTGCGTCGATATTTCCGTTATTACGGCGGTTGGAGATGATGCGGCGACGGCGGTTGGGCTGGAAACGGCGACTTCCGGGGCGGGCTCTGGTTGCGGCGCGCTGAAAATTCCCGCTTCTTTCAGATTCTTGCTGTAGCTTTGCGCTAATTTGGCGGCCAAGTCCGGCATCATCTCCTCGTATTTGGATATGAGGTCTTGGGGCTGCGCCTTAAACTCATAAAGGGTTTTCGTTCCTTCCTTGTTATCCACGGTTTCTTCATGCCGCCATAAGGTGCGCATGGTGTTGGCGCGCACGAGCTTAATGACTCCGCTCAAAGCGGGCGTGGCGTTGCCCTCGCCGTCGGTGTTCACGCCCCAGGCAAGATTAACCTCCAGAATTAACGCGTCGTCCAAGGAAAGCAATTTTGAATAATTGCGCGGGACCGGCCGGTTGGGGTTCTGGATATAATAGCGCAGGCGCCAGTCTAATAAATTCTCGGCCTGATTAAATTCATGCAGGGCCGCGGGCGTTATGCCCGCTTCTTCGGCGGAGAGCAATCTCCCGGGGTGGCCGCTAGTTCCGAGCTCCTTCATTAAGAGAGGGTAGAATGTCTCCTGCGCGCGCCATTTTGGGAGATATTTTTGCAGGTCCTGAGAAGCCGCCAAATCTCTTTCATTTTGGGCTCCCTGCACCACCAGTCCGATGCCCGGCACGAATTTGGCCGCTGTTTCGATCTTGGTGTCTAATTCAATGATTTCGGGACCGGGGGAGGGGAAAACCAGCACCGCAGTTCTTTGGCCTATTTCCACGGCCCCCTTGCTCATCGGCGTTCGCTCCAGGGACACGCAGGCGCCAAGAAGAATCGCGCCTAAGGCCGCCGCCGGCCGTTTGATTGAGCCCATCCTCCTTACAATATATAAAATGCTAAACTAAAATTTAAGGGGGCTTTTATGTCCAAGAATCGGGATATTGATATCCGGATACTCATCGAAAATCCGGTGGCGCGGGTTTTTGAGGCGTGGGTTAAGCCCGATCTGTTGGAGCGCTGGTTGACGCGCAAAGCCAATGTCCAGGCTTCTATCGGCGGAGCCTACGAGCTTTTTTGGGATCCGGAGCGCCCCGAGCACAATAGCACCAAAGGCTGCCGCATCACGGGGTTGGTGCCCAACGCCGAATTGAGCTTCAATTGGCGGGGACCGGAAGAATTTGAGGAGCTGATGGGCCGCAGCACCCAGGTCTTCGTGCGTTTTAAGCCGAAGGAGGGCGTGACCCTGCTGCAGTTTCTTCATACCGGTTGGGGTGAGGGCGCAAGTTGGGAAAAGGCCAGAAAATGGCAGGCGGAGGCCTGGGAGTCGGCCATACAGAATCTTAAAAATATGCTGGAAAACACAGATAAATTCATGCACAACGTGTCGATGAACTAGTTCGCGATGATCAAGAAGCTATTCGAGAGCGTTT
>MGUO01000055.1:0-1963 GCA_001800015.1 Elusimicrobia bacterium RIFCSPHIGHO2_02_FULL_57_9 | reverse complement strand
CCCTGCCCGATGAAGCCTTCCCCCTTAAAACCGCGGAGCTGCGCCGCAGGCTGCAGGAGGCAGTGTCTCCGCTACCGGAGGACGCGACTCCCGAGCAGCGCAAACAAAGCGAGCAGGCGGCGTTGGAAGAAATTCTGCCCGAGGCCTTCGCCTTGGTCCGGGAGGCTTCCCGTCGTGCCATCGGCCTGCGCCATTACGACGTGCAGCTGCTCGGCGGCATGGTTTTGCACGGCGGCGCCATCGCAGAAATGCGCACCGGCGAAGGGAAAACCTTGGTGGCCACGGCCCCCGTTTATCTTAACGCTCTGCCGGGGCGGGGCGTGCATGTGGTTACGGTCAACGATTACCTGGCCAAGCGCGACTGCGAGTGGATGGGCCCGGTTTACCGCTTTTTGGGATTGACCATCGCCTCCGTCCAGCATGACTTGCCCAGCGAAGAGCGGCAGAAGGCTTATCTCTGCGACGTGACCTACGTCACCAACAACGAGATCGGATTCGATTATCTGCGCGACAATATGGTGGTGCGCAAGGAAGACCGCGTGCTGCGCCCGGTTCACTATGCCATCATCGATGAGGTGGACTCCATCTTGGTCGACGAGGCCCGCACCCCGCTGATCATTTCCGGCGCGGCCGAAAAATCCACCGACCGCTACGCCATCATCAACCGCCTCATCCCCGCGATCAACGTGCGCAAGATCACCGAGGAAGACGAGATCCAGGCCAAATATAAAGGCGAGGATTTGGGCAAGGGATACGATGCCATCGTTGACGAGAAAAATCATACCGCGGTTTTAACCGAGGAAGGCGTGCAGAAGGCGGAAAAGCTTCTGGGCATTCGCAATCTTTACGACGATTTAGAGGGCGAATGGGTGCATCACATCACCCAGGCCTTAAGGGCCCACCATCTCTATCAGCGCGATGTCGAGTATGTCATTAAGGACGGGGAGATCGTTATTGTCGATGAATTTACCGGCCGCCTGATGCCCGGTCGGCGCTGGTCCGACGGCTTGCATCAGGCCGTGGAGGCCAAGGAGAATCTGGCTCCCCGCGAGGAAAACCAGACCCTGGCCACCATCACTTTCCAGAATTTTTTCAAGCTTTATAAAAAAATAGCGGGCATGACCGGCACGGCCATGACCGAGGCCGATGAGTTCTGGGAGATTTACCAGCTCGACGTTTGCGAGATTCCGACTCACAATAAAATGATCCGCCAAGACGACCCGGACCAGATTTATCGCACCGAGCGGGAGAAGTACGGTGCGATTTTGGAGGAAATCAGGGGCTTTTGGCAGAAAGGCCGGCCGGTGCTGGTAGGCACGCGCTCTATCGAGAAATCCGAGAAGCTCTCGGCCATGCTGCGCGCCGCCGGCATTCCCCATCAGGTTTTAAACGCCAAGTATCACGAAATGGAAGCCCAAATCATCGCCCAGGCCGGGCGCAAGGGCACGGTGACGATTGCCACCAACATGGCGGGACGCGGCACCGATATTCTGCTGGGCGGCAATCCTCAGGATTCCGAGGAATATAAGCAGGTCGTCGACTTGGGGGGCCTGCATGTGCTAGGCACCGAGCGCCATGAGGCGCGACGCATCGACAATCAGCTGCGCGGCCGCTGCGGACGACAAGGAGATCCCGGCTCCTCGCGCTTTTATCTGGCGTTGGACGATGAGCTGATGCGTCTTTTCGGCTCGGACCGCTTGGCCCCGCTTATGGAAAAGCTGGGCATGACGGAGGGCGAGGTGATCGAGTCAGCCTTGGTCTCGCGGCAAATCGCGGGGGCCCAGAAACGGGTTGAAACCCATAACTTCGATATCCGCAAGCAGCTGCTGGATTACGACAATGTCATGAACAAGCAGCGCGAGGTGATTTATAAGCTGCGCAACGAGATTTTAGACAGCCAGTCCTCCTCGGCGCAGGTCCAGCTGATGTTTGAGGAAGACATCGACGATAAGATCGCGGCCAT